>JBHELW010000250.1:0-1721 GCA_046262915.1 Mycobacteriales bacterium
GCGGACACGGGTGCCGGGCGACTGCCCGAGCCGGAGCTGCTGGCGGACCTCGTGTGGTCGACACTGGCGGGCTCGTCTGCTCGCGCCGATCTGGTCGGCCGACACGTCGTGGTCTCGGCCGGTGGCACGCGCGAGCCCATCGACCCGGTCCGGTTCATCGGCAACCGGTCGTCGGGCAAGCAGGGCTACGCCCTGGCCCGGGCCGCGCTCGCGCGTGGCGCCGAGGTGACTCTTGTTGCGGCCAACACCGCGCTCGCCGACCCGGCCGGCGTCAAAGTCGTGCACGTCGTGACCGCGGCGGAGCTGCAGACGGCCATGCAGGCTGCGACGGCTACGTCGGACGTCGCCGTCATGGCGGCGGCCGTCGCCGACTTCCGACCGGCGCACGCCGCCGGTCACAAGCTGAAGAAGGGCGTCGACGCGCCCGACGCGATCGAGCTCACCGCGAACCCCGACATCCTCACCGCGTTGGTATCGGCGCGGCGGCCAGAGCAGCTCGTCGTCGGCTTCGCCGCCGAGACGCACGACGTCGTCGGCAACGGACGCGACAAGCTGGCCCGCAAGGGCACCGACGTTTTGGTCGTCAACCAAGTCGGCGAGTCGCTCGGCTTCGAGACCGACGACAACGCGGCGACGATCCTCATCGCAGGCGGAGGACAGGTCGAGGTGCCCCGCGGGTCGAAGGATGTGCTGGCCCACCGCGTCTGGGACGTGGTGGTAGCAGAGCTGGCGCGCGCCCGCGCGTGACTGCAGGGGGGGCACCGTGAACGTCCCAACCCTGCGCGCTCGGCGCATCGCCGGGCTGCTCGCCATCGCGCTCGTCCCGGCCGCGCTCGCCGCCCCGAGCCTGGCGAAGGGCGGGTCGCGGCGCGCCGTCGCGCACGGTGCGAACGCGCGGCCCGCGTCAGCCCGGCACCTGCCGTCGCCGCGGATGTACCGGCTCCACCACGGCGCCGGTGAGCCAACCATCGGGTTCACCAAGAGCGGCACCATCTACTTCACGGCGAGCGACGGCTGTGTCAGCACGTGTCCCGGGTCTGACGAGGCGCTTTCTCTGGTGGCGCCCGGCGGACGTGTCGTGCTCGCCAGTGCGGACAAGGGCAAGACGTGGGAGGACCGCACGCCGGGTATCCACCCGGTGAGCCCGCACGTGATCTCGCTCGATCCCTATCTGTTCGTCGACACGACGCCGGAGGGGAGCCGCATCTTTGACCTCGACAGCACGCTGGCGTGCGCGGAGCTGTCGTTCTCCGATGACGAGGGCAAGACGTGGCTCACGAACCCGCTGGCGTGCGGCGAGCCCGTTAACGACCACCAGACGCTCTTCGCCGGCCCGCCGGTGTCGAGCCCGACCGTCGCCTATCCGAAGGTCCTCTACTACTGCTTCAACCACCCGGAGTTCACGAAGTGCAGCAAGTCGCTCGACGGGGGACTGTCGTTCATGCCGACCGCCAACATCGTTCCGCCGGAGTGCTCCGGGCTCAACGGTCACGGCGTCACCGACGCCAAGGGCACCGTCTACGTGCCGCTCGGGTCCTGCGGTCAGCCGAAGCTCGCGATCAGTACCGACGAGGCGGACAACTGGAAGGTCATCCAGGTCGCGCCAATGCCCTCCGATGGGGGCGGCGACCCGAGCGTCGCCGTCGACGAGAAGGGCACGCTGTACTACCTGTTCGTCGGCGCGCCCGACCGGCTGCCCTACCTCGTCACGTCGAAGGACG
>JBHELW010000251.1:0-4169 GCA_046262915.1 Mycobacteriales bacterium
ATCTACATCGGCAACGGCAACATGATCTCGGCGCCGCAGACCGGCGACTACGTCAAGATCCAGGCGGCGTTCCGCAGCGACTACGTCGGAGCCGTCCGCCTCTAGGCACGGAACCGCGCGCCACGGCGCTGCGTCTTAGCCGTGATGCGGGTCACCGGAGAGTGGCCCGACCGGCTTCCGGAGAGCGACATGCGCCGACGTCTCGCTGTTGCAGCAGCCACCTTCCTTGCCACCACCCTCGCCGCTGCGCCAGCACTCGCCTGCGGTGGGCTCATCGGCCCGAACGGCGCCGTCAACCTGCTGCGGACGACGACACTCGCGGGATACCACGACGGGGTCGAGCACTACGTCACGGCGTTCTCGTTCGCCGGTGGTGGCGGCAAGTTCGGCTCGATCGTCCCGCTGCCCGGCGTACCGACGAAGATCGAGCGCGGCGGTGACTGGACGCTGCAGCGGCTGATCCGCGAGACGACGCCCATCACCGAGGGAGTCGCGCTCGCCGCCGCCGCGGACAGCGCAACCACCAAGCGCTCTGCGCAGGTCCTCATCGAGGCGAAGGTCGACGCCCTCAACCTCACTGTGCTCAAGGGGAGTGGCGCCGAGGTCGGCGTCTGGGCCAAGGACAACGGCTTCCGGTTGCCCCCGGACGCGCCCGAGGTGCTCGACTTCTACGGCCGTCGTACGCCGATCTTCCTCGCCGCGGCGTTCGACGCCAGCCGCGCGCGGACGCGCGGCCAGCGCGTTGGCGATGGCACGCCGATCCACCTGACGATCCCGACGGACAACCCGTGGGTGCCGCTGCGTATCCTCGGCCTGGGTAAGCCGGGCGCCGAGAGCGTGCAGGCCGACGTCTTCCTGCTCACCGACCGTCGCCCGGCGCTGCTGCCCGCGCCGCTGTCGCCCGAGCGCGCGGCCGAGCTCAGCACCGACACGACGCGTCCCGGGCTGGTCCTCGACTACGACCAGGGGGCAACCGCCACGCTGTTGCGCGACCTGCACGTAGACAAGAGCGGCGGATGGGTGCCGCTCGACGCGATGTGGCTGTCGAAGGTGCGCGTCGACGCGCTCGCGCGCGACCTCACCTATGACCTCGCGATCGACGCCTCTGGCCGCGGCGCACCGTCACGGCTGGCCGCTGGCCTGCCGCTCCCCCTCGCGCCCGGACCCGACGGAGCGAACGGACCGGCAGCGACGACGGTCGTCCTGATCGCCGCGGCGGCCGCGGTGACGATCGCGCTGCTGGCTGGTATCGGGCGCCGCGACGTCGCGGCGCGGTGACCGATGACTCCGGGTGGGACGTCCGCCGGGCGGCTGGCGTTGGTGCTGCTCAGCGCCGTCGGGCTTGGCGGCGTCGGCTGCTCGCCCGGCAGCGCCGCGACGCCGCTGACCGTCGAGTTGACGGCGCACTACTCGCACTACGCACCGACGGCGGTGACGGTGCCGCACGGCCGGCCAATACGGTTCGTCATCCATAACACGGACGCCATCGACCACGAGTTCATCGTTGGTGACGACGCAGTGCAGCTCCGTCACGAGCGCGGCACGGAGGCACACCACGGCGTGCGACCGACGGAGGTCTCCATCGCTGCGTTGCGCGATGCAACCACGACGATCGAGTTCGACCGCGCGACGACACTGACCTACGCGTGTCACCTGCCGGGACACTTCGCGTACGGGATGCACGGCACGCTGCGCATCACCTGACGGCAGGCCGCACACTGGTCGGGTGCCAGAGCTGCCCGAGGTCGAGTCGCTCGCGCGCTATCTGCGCGAGCGGATGCTCGGGCGCGTCCTCACCCGGCTCGACGTGCTGTCCATCGCGGTGCTCAAGACTTACGACCCGCAGCCGTCCTCGCTCGCCGGGTTGATGGTCACGGGCGTCAGCCGGCACGGCAAGTTCCTCGACATCGACTGCGACGGTCTGCACCTCGTGATGCACCTCGCGCGCGCGGGCTGGCTGCGCTGGTACGACGAGATGAACCCGAAGCCGGCCCGCCCCGGCGGTCCCATCGCCCTGCGCGTCTTCATCGACACCGGCGCGGGGTTCCACGTAACCGAGGCCGGCACCCGCAAGAAGCTCGCGGCCTACGTCGTGCGGTCGCCGGACGACGTGCCCGGTGTCGCCGGCCTCGGCATCGATGTGCTCGACCCGGCGTTCACCGCGGACGCGCTCGGCGTGTTCTTGCGCGAGCGCCGCGCACAGATCAAGGGAGTGCTGACCGACCAGAGCGTCATCGCCGGAGTCGGCAACGCGTATTCGGACGAGGCGCTGCACGCGGCGAAGCTGTCGCCGTTCCGGACGGCGGCGACGTTGAGCGCCGCGGAGGTCGAACGACTGCGCGACGCGCTCGTCGCCTCGATCGCTTCCGCCGTAGAGCGCTCGCGGGACACGCCCGCTGGCGAGCTCAAAGCGGAGAAGAAGTCCGGCCTCGCCGTGCACGGACGGACGGGCGAGCCCTGCCCGGTCTGCGGCGACACGATTCGCGAGGTGTCGTTCGCGGACAAGTCGTTGCAGTACTGCGCGACGTGTCAGACGGGTGGCAAGCCGCTCGCCGACCGCCGCCTGTCGCGCCTGCTTAAGTAGCGGACCATGACCGCGATGCTCGAGCGACCCGTGCCAACCGGCGAGGCTCCGCGCACGCTGACCGAGCCGCCGCCGCAACCGCTCGGTCTTGTCGACCAGGTCGCCCTCTGGGGCAACCTGGGCATCACCCTCACGCTTCCCGTCGCGGCGGCGTTCGTCCTGCGCCCATTCGGCGTGCCGCCGCTCTCGCTCGCGGCCGCGCTAGCGGCTGTCGTGGTCGGCACGGTCATCGGCACTGCCTTGCTCGGTCTCGCGGCGGTGCCGGGCGCGCAGACGGGAGCGCCGGCGATGGTGCTCCTGCGCGGCCTCCTTGGTCGCCGCGCGTCGTACGCCCCGACGGTGTTGAACCTGCTGCAGTGCGTCGGCTGGGCGACCGTAGAGATCGTTGTCATCGCCGAAGTCGCCGCCCGGCTGACGTCACACTCGCTGCGGCCGCTGTATGTCCTCCTGGCCGGTGCGCTCGCGACGGTGATGGCGATCCGGCCGCTTGGTGTCGTGCGCGTGCTGCGCCGTTACGCCGTGTGGGCAGCGCTTGCTGCCACGGCCTACCTGCTGGTCCAAGTGCTGCGCGAGCCGCTGTCTCAGCCGGCTGGCACCTCGTGGTCGGGCTTCTGGCTTGGCACCGACGTCGTTATCGCGATCGCCATCTCATGGGCACCGCTCGCCGCCGACTACACGCGCCACTCGCGCAGCGCGCGCGCTGCGTTCGGCGGTGCGTTCCTCGGCTTCAGCGCGGCGTCGATCCTCTACTTCGGCCTCGGCGTACTGGCCATTGCGGCGGCCACGCAGCCCGACATCGACGTCATCGACGCGCTGCTGCGAGTCCCCGCGGCGGGAGTCGCGCTGCTCATCCTTGTCGTCGACGAGGTGGACGAGGCGTTCGCCAACGTCTACTCGACCGCCATCTCGGCGCAAAACCTCGGGCCGCGCGTTGACCGCCGCGGTCTCGCGGTCGCTGTCGGCGGTCTCGCGATCGCGCTCGCCTTCGCTGTCGACATCGTCGCCTACCAGAATTTCCTCTACTTGATCGGGTCTGTGTTCGTGCCGCTCTACGGCGCGTTCATCGCCGACTACTACCTCGTGCGGCGCGGGCGATGGGACGTCAGCCCGTCCGCGCGCGAACGCATCGTGATGCTCGTCCCCTGGGCGCTCGGGTTCATCGCCTACCAGCTGATCAACGCCGGCAGCGTTTCGTGGTGGTCGTCCTTCTGGCTGGCACGGCAAGCGGATCTCGGGTTCACGCCCGCCACGTGGATGAGCGCGTCACTGGTCTCGTTCGCGGTCGCGGGTCTCGTCGCGCTCGTCGTCGGCCAGCTCAGTCGCGACTGACCTGCGACTCGAGCGCGAGCAGCGCCGCCTTGGCGTCGAGGCCGCCGGCGTAGCCGCCGAGGCCACCGCCGGTCCGTAGGACGCGGTGGCACGGCACCACGATGCACAGCGGGTTGGCGCCGAGCGCGTTGCCGACCGCGCGGCTCGCCGCGGGGTGACCGGTGAGCGCGGCGACGTGCTGGTAGGTCGAGCGCTCGCCGTAGCCGATGCGCTGCGTCATGCCGAGAACCGCGCGCCCGAAGTCGCTGCCGACGAG
>JBHELW010000252.1:0-2182 GCA_046262915.1 Mycobacteriales bacterium
GCCGCAGCCGCACGTCGCCGCTCACCCGCGCTGCGGCCGAGGAGAGGAAGGCGTCGAGCGCGCGCTTGAGCGGCGAGAACCACAGCCCGTCGTAGACGAGCTCCGCCCAGCGCCGCTCGACGTCGCGCTTGTAGCGCGCGAGCTCGCGCTCGAGGGTGAGGTCCTCGAGGTCCTTGTGGGCCGTCAGCAGCGTGATGGCCGCCGGGCACTCGTAGATCTCCCGGCTCTTGATCCCAACGAGCCGGTCCTCGACGAGGTCGATGCGACCGATGCCGTGTGCGCCAGCGCGCTGCTGCACGGCCGCGATGAGCTCGGCAAGCGGCTGCTCGCGGCCATCGATCGCCGTCGGCACCCCGGCGACGAACGTGACCGTCAGCTCGCCTGGCGGTCGCGCGACGGTCGGGTCCGCGGTGTAGGCGTAGACCTCCTCCGGCGGCGTCTCCCACGGATCCTCGAGCACCCCGCACTCAGCGGTGCGGCCCCACAGGTTTTGGTCGACGGAGTACGGCGAGTGCTTGCTCACGTCGATCGGCAGCCCGCGCTCCTCGGCGAACCCGATGGCCTTGTCACGCGTCATGCCCGAGTCGCGGACCGGCGCCAGCACGCGCAGCTCCGGCGCGATTGCCGCGGCGCTCACCTCGAACCGCACCTGGTCGTTGCCCTTGCCGGTGCACCCGTGCGCGATCGCGGTCGCGCCGAACCGCTGCGCGGTCTCGACGAGGTGCTTAGTGATGAGCGGTCGCGACAGCGCCGAGACGAGCGGGTAGCGACCCTGGTAGAGCGCGTTCGCATGTAACGCGGGCGCCACGAAGTCCCGCGCGAACTCTTCCTTGGCGTCGACGACGACCGCGTCGGCCGCCCCGCAAGCCAGTGCGCGCCGGCGTACGACCTCGAGGTCCTCGCCGCCCTGACCGACGTCGACGATGCACGCGATCACCTCGGCGTCGGACTGCGCCTGGATCCAGCCGATCGCGACCGACGTGTCGAGGCCGCCCGAGTAGGCGAGCACCACTCGTTGTGTCATCTCATCCCTCTCCACGGTTGCCGCCTTCTGCCAGCCGGACGAGCGAGCGCGCGACGTCGCGACCACCGCTCGCCGCGCGACAGATCACGAGGACGGTGTCGTCGCCCGCGATCGTGCCGATGACCGCGGGGAGCGCGGCGCGATCGAGCGCCGACGCGACGAACTGCGCGCCGCCGGGCGGTGTCCGGACGACGACGAGGTTGGCCGACGCCTCCGCGGTGACGAGCAGGTCGGCGAGAACTCTCGCGAGCCGGTCCTCCGGGAGGTGCCCGACCTCGCCGTTCACGGCGTAGCCGAGAGTGCCGTCAGGTGTGCGGACCTTGCTGGCGCCGATCTCCTCGAGGTCGCGCGACAGCGTCGCCTGCGTCACGACGACGCCGGCATCGGCCAGCCGGCGGGCGAGGTCGGCCTGCGAGCGCACCGGCTCGCCGGCGATGATTTCGGTGATGCGGCGCTGGCGGGCGGCCTTCGTCGCCGGCACGTTCTCCAGCCGGCGCAGCACGCGGGCCACTACGCCGCCGCCTCGGCCGCGCGCTGCACCAGCAACGGCACGGCGTCGACGAACCGGTCGAGCTCGTCGTCTGTGATGACGAGGGGCGGCACGACGCGGATGGTGTGACTGCCGATCGCGTTGACGAGGAACCCCGCGGCGCGCGCGACTGTCTCGAACTGCTTCGCCACCGGGTCGGCGAGCGCGAATGCCCGCATCAGCCCGGCACCGCGCACTTCGGTTACGCCGGGAGCCGTGCCGAGGTGCTTGGCCAGCCAGTCGCCCACGTCGGCCGCGCGCGTGGCGAGTCCCTCCTCGCCGATGACATCGAGCGTTGCGAGGGCGGCCGCGCAGGCGACCGGGTTACCGCCGAAGGTGCTGCCGTGGTCGCCGGGGACAAGCACGTCCCGGGCCGCGCCGAACGCAACGCACGCGCCGATCGGCAACCCGCCGCCCAGCCCCTTCGCCAGGGTCATCACGTCGGGCACCACTCCGGCGTCCTGCCACGCGAACCACGCGCCGGTGCGGCCCACGCCGGTCTGCACCTCGTCGAGGATGAGTAGCGCGTCGTTGCGATCGGCGGCCGATCGCGCCGCGCGCAGGTAGCCCTCCGGCGGAGTGATGACACCGGCCTCGCCGAGGATCGGCTCGAGGATGACCGCCGCGGT
>JBHELW010000253.1:0-6306 GCA_046262915.1 Mycobacteriales bacterium
CGCGCCAGCCGCGCGGCGTAGTCCCGGGGATGGCGGACGTTCCACCAGCGCACACCGCCGACGTGGCTGTGGGCACCCGGACCGACGCCCCACCAGTTGTCCGACCGCCAGTAGCCCAGGTTATGGCGTGACTCGCCGCCCGGGCGCGACCAGTTGCTGACCTCGTACCACTCGTAACCCGCGGCGGTGAGCACCGTGTCGGCGAGCTCATATCGCGATGCCAACGCGTCGTCGTCCGGCGCGGTCACCGCGCCGCGCGCGACCTGCGCCGCGAGCGCCGTGCCCGGCTCGACGACGAGGGCGTACGCCGAGACGTGATCGGGCCCCGCACCAACGGCGGCATCGAGCGACGTCCGCCAGTCCGCGGGTGACTCGCCGGGAGCGCCATAGATCAGGTCGAGGCTCGTGTGCTCGAACCCCGCGTCGCGCGCCCACGCGATGCACTGTTCGGGTCGGCCCGGCGAGTGCTGCCGGTCGAGCGCGGCGAGCACGTGCGGCACCGCGCTCTGCATGCCGAACGACATCCGCGTGAAGCCACCGGCGCGCAGCTGCTCGAGGTACGCCGGGTCGACGGTCTCCGGGTTGGCCTCCGTCGTCACCTCGACGTCGGGCGCGAGGCCGAACGTCGCCTCGACCTCCTTGACGATGCGCGTGAGGTCTGTCGCCGGCAGCAGCGTTGGCGTGCCACCGCCGACGAAGAGCGTTGCTACGGCGGGAACCGCCGCGCCGTCCGCGCCGAGCACCTCGGCGGCGAGCCGGAGCTCGGCCGCGACGGTTTCGACGTAGCTCGCCTGCAAACCCCCGAGGTCGGTGTAGGTGTTGAAGTCGCAGTAGCCGCAACGCACCGTGCAGAACGGCACGTGCACGTAGATCCCGAGTGGCTTCGACTCGATTGACGCGAGCGCCGCGGATGGCAGTGCGCCGTCCGCGGGCGCGGGCTCGCCGGGGGGCGGTGCCGACGGCACGTCAGACCTTCGCGGGATGCGGGTGCCGGTTGCCCGACTGGCGCGCGCGATAGGCCTGCGTCTTCGCGCGGTTGCCGCAGACCGCCATGCTGCACCAGGTGCGGGACTGGTTCTTCGACCGGTCGTAGAACACCCACGCGCATGGGTCGGCGGGGCAGATCTTCAGGCGTTGCCAGGTCCCGTCGGCACGAGCCGGGACGATCGCGGCGACGATCTGGGCGAGCGCGCCCGCGACGCCGGGCGCGACCGGCACCAGCTCGGGCTCGCCACCCGGCCGCCACGCGACGCGCAGCGCGTGGCGCGAGATCTCGCGCTCGGCGGCGGCGAGCTCCGCCGCGTCGACGTCGAGCCCGCTCTCCGCGGTCAGGACCGTGCGGAGCGCACGCCGCAGCGCGACCGCAGCGGAGAGGTCGCGCTTGGTTGCGGCTGTCCCAGCACCAGCCAGGCCCATGCTCTGCAGCCATGCGGTCAGCGCCTCGGGCGTAGGGATCTCGTCGGTGCCGGCGTCGATGTCGACGGTGTCGAGGAAGTCGTGCAGGACGCCGAGCGCGCCGGGAGCCCGCTTCGCCGGGTCGGTCGCCATCCCGGGGCCTCCATCCGTCGTAACTACCAAAGACAGATTAGCAGTTGCATTCGCTGCAACACCAGCGTAAGGTGTTCACCGGTGACAGACTCCCCGCCAGGGAGCCGCCAGGCGAGCCGGAGGGCACGATGGACAACCTCACCAGAGCCGTCGCGGAGGAGCACATCCACGACCTGCAGCGCAGTGCGGCGCGCGCCACCGCACCGCGGCGTCGGCAGCCGCGCTTCCCGCGGCTCCACCTGCCAGTGCGCCGCGCGCGCCAGACCGCGGCGGTCGGCGCGACCGGTCGCGCGGCCGGCTACGGCCACCTCTACGCCGGGGTCCCCGGCGGCTGGTCGGAGCGGTGCGCATGAGCTCGCAACTGCGCGTCCAGCACGTCGTCGTCGACTGCATGGGCCTCAAGCGCCAAGCCACGTTCTACGGCGGGCTGCTCGGCCTCGAGGAGCAAGGCAGCGAGGCCGACTGGGTCGACCTCGGACCGGTGAGCCCCGCCGGGCCACGGCTGCTGCTCGTCGCGGTGCCGGAGCCGAAGGCGGCCAAGAACCGTGTGCACCTCGACATCGCCGTGCCTGACCTCAACGTCGCGACGCACCGCGTGCTGACGCTCGGCGGCAGCGCGGCGACCGAGCCCTACTTCGCCGACCACCCGTGGCGGGTGATGCGCGACCCCGAGGGCCAGGAGTTCTGCCTCGTCACCGACTAGGTGACTGGGCCCTGCCACCACTCGACGCTGACGACCGGGCGCATCCCCGCGCGCGCGTAGAGGCGCGTCGCGCCCGTCGCGTTGTCGGCGTCGACGCCCAGCCCGGCGCCCGGCCAGCCGAGCGCATGGAACTCCCGGAAGGCGCGGCTGAGCAATGCCCCGCCGATGCCGCGCCCGCGCGCGTGAGACAAGACGCCGAGCTCGCGCACCCAGCCGCGACCGTCCGGGTTGGCCCGGCCAATGAGCGCACCGACCGGCACGCCGTCGAGCTCCGCGAGGAACCACAGCCGCGGGTCGTAGCGCGAGTGGACGAACCGGGCGGCGAACTCGTCGTAGGACGTCGGCTTGGAGTTCCAGTGCCCGACGAACGCCTCCTCCATGATCCGGTGTACGACAGACAGCTCCGTCACGGGGTCCACTCGGCGCACGACGACGCCCGGCAACGCCTCGACGGCCGGCGGTGCGTCATGGTCGAAGTCGATCGCCATCCGGTAGAAGTGGCGAACGACCGTCAGTCCGTGCGCCGCGATCCACCCGCCGCGCGTGGCGTCCGCCACGTAGTTCGGGACCTGCACGAGCCATGCCGTATCGGGCGACGCCGCGGCGATCTCGCGGGCGCGGTCCAACCCATCGCCGAGCAGTGCCGGCTCGACGGTCGGCGCGAGGCGCGGCACGACGTAGGTGAGCACCCAGACGACGCCCGGCAGCGCCTCCCAGACGCTGGAGTGGCCGACGACCGAGCCCGACTCGTCGACGACGACGCGCGCGTCGCGCTCGAGCTCGAAGCGCGTCTCGGCCCAGTAGCCCTCGACGGCAGCCGCGTCAGTCTCCACCTCGCCGATCGAGTGGCGCTCGACCTCGGCGGCAACCGCCACCCACGCGTTGAGGTCCGACCGCCGCGCGGGTCGCGCCGTGAGTCCCGATGGCAGCACAGGGCGAGCCTGACGGACCGGCGCGCGTCGCGCCCGCTCTTTTACTGGGCGGCGCTCGTCGACAGCGCGGCGATGAACGCCTCCTGCGGCACCTCGACGCGGCCGATCGTCTTCATCCGCTTCTTGCCTTCCTTCTGCTTCTCCAGCAGCTTGCGCTTGCGGGTGATGTCTCCGCCGTAGCACTTGGCGAGCACGTCCTTGCGGATCGCGCGAATGTTTTCACGCGCGATGATGCGGGAGCCGATGGCGGCCTGGATCGGCACCTCGAACTGCTGGCGCGGTATGAGCTCCCGCAACTTGGCGGTCATAGACGTGCCGTAGCCATAAGCCTTGTCCTTGTGCACGATCGCGCTGAAGGCGTCGACCGGTTCGCCCTGCAGCAGGATGTCGACCTTCACGAGGTCGGCGACCTGCTCGCCGGCCGGCTCGTAGTCGAGCGATGCGTAGCCCCGCGTCCGGCTCTTCAGCTGGTCGAAGAAGTCGAAGATGATCTCGGCGAGCGGCAGCGTGTAGCGCAGCTCGACGCGGTCCTCCGCGAGGTAGTCCATCCCGAGCAGCGTGCCGCGCCGGCCCTGGCAGAGCTCCATGATCGTGCCGATGAAGTCACTCGGCGCGAGCAGCATCGCGCGCACGACGGGCTCGTAGACCTCGGCGACCTTGCCGGCCGGCATCTCACTCGGGTTCGTCACGACGACCTCGTCGCCGTTCTCCATGACGACGCGGTAGACGACGTTGGGGGCCGTTGAGATGAGCGAGAGGTCGAACTCGCGCTCCAGCCGCTCACGGACGATCTCCATGTGCAGCAGGCCGAGGAAGCCGCAGCGGAAGCCGAAGCCGAGAGCAACCGACGTCTCGGGCTCGTAGACCAGCGCCGCGTCGTTGAGCTGCAGCTTGTCGAGCGCGTCGCGCAGCAGCGGGTAGTCCGAGCCATCCATCGGATAGAGCCCGGAGAAGACCATCGGCTTCGGGTCGCGGTAGCCGTGCAGGGGCACGTGCGCCTGGCGGGTCGCCGCCGTGATCGTGTCGCCGACGCGCGCCTGGCGCACGTTCTTGACGCCGGGGATGACATAGCCGACCTCGCCGACCGAGAGCGCGTCGGTCTTCGTCGGCTCCGGCGAGATCACGCCGACCTCGAGCGTCTCGTGGCTGGCGCCGGTCGACATCATCAGGCAGCGCTCGCGCGTGGTGAGCTGGCCGTCGACGACGCGCACGTAGGTGATGACGCCGCGGTAAGCGTCGTAGACGCTGTCGAAGATCATCGCGCGCAGCGGCGCGTCGGCGTTGCCGCGCGGTGACGGCACCTGACTGACGATCTCGTCGAGCAGATGCGAGACGCCATCGCCGGTCTTCGCGCTGACGCGTAGGACGTCGTCCGGCGTGCAGCCGATGATCTTCGCCAGCTCAGCCGCGTGCTTGTCCGGCTGCGCCGCCGGCAGGTCGATCTTGTTCAACACCGGGATGATCGTGAGGTCGTTCTCGATCGCGAGGTAGAGGTTCGCCAGCGTCTGCGCCTCGATACCTTGTGCGGCGTCGACGAGCAGCACGGCGCCCTCGCACGCGGCGAGCGAGCGCGAGACCTCGTAGGTGAAGTCGACGTGCCCCGGCGTGTCGATGAGGTCGAGGACGTACGTCGTGTCGCCGACGGTCCAAGGCAGCCGCACGTTCTGCGCCTTGATGGTGATCCCGCGCTCGCGCTCGATGTCCATCCGGTCGAGGTACTGCGCACGCATGTTGCGCGCCTCGATGACGCCCGTCATCTCGAGCATCCGGTCGGCCAGCGTCGACTTGCCGTGGTCGATGTGCGCGATGATGCAGAAGTTGCGGATCAGCGCGGGGTCGGTGGCGGGCACAACACCCATTCTCTACGCGGTCGCTTCGGCGAGCTGGGAGGCGCCGCCTGCTTTGCGACCATCCGCGGGTTAGCGGTGCACGCGTCCCGTCATGCGGGCCACCAGCTCGCGTGCGCCTCGCGCATCGCGTTCCGCCAGCCGCGAACCGCGCAGGCGGACGGGGCACACATCGCTACGAGGAAGGCTCGTGGTCCAGGCGATGTTTGTGCTGGCGGATGAGCTCCGTAATCTCAGTCACGGCATCCAGGTGCTTTTGATACGCCGAGCGCAGCGCACGGTTCGGAGGAGCAAGGCTGCTCACCCGAATGACGCGACCGTCGAGTGTTTCCAGCGTAGGGACGGGCAGCGCGACGACACGGTGAGTGCCGAGCCTGAATGACTTGACGTTGTTCCATGGCACTCGGACCGTTCGGAAAACGCTCCGAACGGTGATTCCTTGATCGCCAACGACAACGGATGCGATGGCGGCGCGGACTGCAAGGACAACGAAGGCTGCGCTGAGAATCAGCGCCGGAGGCACCACACCGAACCAGCTTGCGTCGCCCGGGCGTGCGGCCCCAGCGATCGCGACTCCAATTGCCCCGAAGAGCATCCAAAAGACAAGCAGCATTTGATTCGCGCGTAGCCTGAACGTCGTGCCTCTTTGCATCACCACCGGCACCTCAAGCTGCACAACACGCCAGGCGCTTCGGCGTGAGCCCGTAAGGCATACAGGCCCCATCTGCCGAACGCGCTCGCGCCTTGCCGCTCTGCAGATGCCTGACCAGCCCCAGGTGCAGCCATTGCCACCGCGAGCAGAGTAGATATGCCCTCCGCTCTCAAGAAGGCCCTTGAGTGCCACGTATTGCGCCTCAGATTACGTACCGTGTCGACCGCCCAAAGCGCAGCGGTTGCCGCAAAGCAGAATTCCGCCAACGCCACGCATGTGGCCGCGACGGCTACACCAGCGATTGCGCGCCAGTTTCGGCGCAGGATGCCGCCAAGGCGATGCTTGCGGTGTTTCTTTACATATCTCCTGACCTCGCGGCGACAGGCGCGATCGCACGCGCCAGCGGCCTCCACACGGTCGGCAACTCGGCCGTCGAGGTCGAAGCTGTTGACCGGATCCTGGTAGGCGTAGTCGTAGCGGTTGGCGCTGCCGCCCTCGACCGGGTCGATCTGCAGGAAGCGCCCGACCGCCGGGTTGTAGAGGCGCACGCCCATCAGCACCAGCGCGCCGAGCGTGTCTGCGGAGCGCTGGTGCGCGCCGAGCCACGCGTAGCGGCGCTTGGCC
>JBHELW010000254.1:0-6113 GCA_046262915.1 Mycobacteriales bacterium
GGTCGAGCCTGTCGAGGCGGTCGCGGAAGACGTAGCTGAGGATGACCTTGAGGGCGGCGGCCGTCGGCAGCGCGGTGAGCGCGCCCACCGCGCCGAGCGCGCTGCCGCCGACGAGCACCGCGATGAACACCGCGACCGGGGACAGGTCGACCGAGCGCGAGAACACCCGAGGGGCCAGCACGTAGTTCTCGAACTGCTGGTAGAGCATGTAGAACGCAAGCGTCGCGACGCCGACCGGCACAGAGACGAAGAACGCCACTGCGACTGTGACGACGCCGCCAATGGTCGCGCCGACCAGCGGGATGAGGTCGGCGATCGCGACGAAGAGCGCGAGGGCCAGCGGGTACGGAACGCCGACGATGAGCAGGAAGACGAACGTCGTCACGCCGATGACCAGCGACGTGGCGAGGTTGCCGAGGACGTAACCGCCGACCCGCACGAGGATCTCGTCAGCGATCAACCCGAATCGCGCGCGCCGCGATCGCGGGACCAGCCGGTAGGCCGTTCGTTTTATCGAGGGGTAGTTGCCGAGGAAGTAGAGCGTCAGCACGAGCACGGTGAAGAAGCTGAAGACGGCGTTGAACGCGCTCTTGGCGACACCGAGCAGCCCGCCGAACGCTTGGATGTCCACGCCCTCGCCGGAGGTCTTCGCCTTGATCTTCTCGGTGATGTGGTAGCGGTCATCCAGGCGCCGAAACGTGCGGTTGTCGCGCTGGAGCCGTTCGGTGTAGCTCGGGAGCTCCTTGACGAGCTCGGTGCCCTGCCGCGCGATGGGCGGGACCACTGCGGCGAAGAAGCCGCCGAGGAACAGCACGAAGCCGACACTGATCGCGAGCACCGACAGCCCCCGGCGCAGCCCGCGGCGCTGTAGCCACTCGACCGCCGGGTTCAGGCCAATCGCGAGGAACGCGGCCACGATGAGCAACACGATGACCTGGCGGACGACGATGACACCCTTGGCCAGCAGCAGTGCCGTGAGAACCCCGAGCGTCGCCGTAAAGGCGATGCGGAACGGGTGCTCCTCGCCGACCGATGGGCCGGGCACTCCGAAGGGGTGCTCTTCGTCGACCTGCGCCTCGAGCTGGCGGACCGCAGTGTCAAGCAGTGGGTCGTCCTCGGCGATCTCCTCGACGTTGAGCTTCGCGGAGCCGGTGGCCTCCGCGGCCGCCGCCTCGGCCCCCGCCGCCAGTTCGCGTGCCTCGCGAGCAACGGCAGCGCTCGTCTTCGCCGCGGTGACCGCGGCTCTGGCCGGTCGCTTCGCGGTCGTCTTCCTGGCCGGCTTCTTCACGGACTGCTGTCGCGGCTTCGACGCGGGCACGCCCGCAACCTATCGGGCTACGCGGCCGCGAAACTCATCTCGACGACGTCGTCGACCGGGCGGTACCCGATGTCCTGGTAGATCTTGTTCGACGTCGGGTTCGCGAGGTCGGTGAAGAGGAAGCAGTAACGGCGTCCGCGGTCGAGGATGCGTTGGCTGACCGCCGCCGTCGCCGCCGACGCAAATCCGCGGCGGCGGTGCTCCGGCGGCGTGTAGACGGGGCCGACGCGTCCGCCGTTCGGCGTGTCGCCGCCCCATCCCGCGAGCGTCACCGGCTCACCGTCGACGACCCACAGGAACATCCGCTGGTCCGCGATGCGACGCGAGACCAGCTCGCGCGTCGAGCGGTCCGGCAGGTTGACCTCGGTGCAAAACGCGGCGAGCCACCCAAGGGCGAGGTCGAGATCGTCGGTGGTCGCCGCGCGCAGCGCGCCGGCGACTCCGCGCGGCGGGCTCACGGCGTCGAGCTGGTAGATGCGCTCGCGGCGGCTCTCGGTCGCTGTGACGCCGGTGCTCTCAGCCCACAACCGCGCGAACTCACGGCCCGTCGCGTCCGGGCCGAGCACGCCGGGAGGACGCGTGCCGATTCGCGCGAGATGGTCTACGACGAGGCGTAGGGCGGCGACCGGCCCGCTCGTGACGATGAGGTTCCACGGGGGCGTCATCGAGGCGGTCATCACGAGGTCGTCGCCCGGTCCGACGACCGTCAGCAGAACCGGCGGGTCGCTCAGCTCGATGAGCCCGCGTTGCAGGTTCGAGAGCACGCCGAGCGGCAGGTTGTTGCGCGCCTCGTCGCGGCTGAGGAACGGCGTGACGCTCTCGGCGTAGACGCGCGCGTCGTCATAGCCGACGACGGCGTATTTGGGTCTCACAGGGTGCGGCTCGGCGCGGATGGTGTGCGACCGGCCCCGTAGGCGACTTCGCTCGCCCGATCACGGCGGGCGTCGGGAGTCAGCGCACGGCCGGCCCGCATCACCTCGGCCGAGCGCGGACCGAGGGCGGTCCGCCAGCGGGCGATTGCGTCATCCAGCCGCTCGCCGAATTGCGTCAGCCCGCCGACGTGGATGCCGCGCTCTTTGGCGGATTCGAGGGCGGCCGCACCGAGTTCGAGGGCAGCCTGCAGGTCGCCCAATTCGCCGAGCGCCAACGCAATCCCGGCGAGCCACCAGGGTTCGAATGGCGCCGAGATCGCCGATCCGAAAGCGGCCGCGAACCCCTCCAACGCTTCCGCGGGCTGCCCGATGGCTCGGTACCAATCACCGCGGTAGCCGGCGAGGATCTCGCGGAGGTGAGGAGCGCTGTGCGTCACGAAGGCCTCGGCCTCGTCGAGCGTCGTACCCGCCTCGCCGTAACGATTCAGCGCGAGGTAGCTCTGCGCGAGGTTGGCCAGCGCGGAGGCCAGCATCCCCAGCGAATTGCTCGCTCGCGCCGCATCGGCTGCCTGCTCGGCGGCCGCGACCGCGCGCTCGTACAGCCCGGCGGTCTGGTAGGCGAAGACCGCAGCGCCGAGATCTTGGGCACGGTTGAAGGGAGACCGGTCGGTGAGGCACGCCAGCGCCTCGTCCACGTCGGCGACCGCGCCGTCGAGCTCTCCGACCGTCTGGCGGAGCATCGACCGGACGATCAGCAATTCCGCCCACGTCTCCGATCCGGGCACAGCCCGCTCGATGGCTACCGCCACCTCCGCAAGCCCCGCGACGGATCGACCGTCGAACTGCCAGAGGACGCCCGCCGCCTTGACCAGCGCGGTGTGCAGCTCTGGATCATGAGGCCGCGCCCACATCGAGGCCGCCCAGATGTCGGCCCCGACCGCGTTCGCGGCCGCGCGGCCGACATCGCGGTCGTCGGGGTGATGAGCCCGTTGCGCGATCGCGAGCATGGCCCGGGCATGCCGGCGGCGCACGTCCTCGGCCGCGGGGAGCGCCACGAAGTACTCACCCGCGATCTCGCGCAGGGGCGCCAGCAGCCGCAGGCCGTTGGGGTCGCGTCGCAGCAGTGAGTGGTCCACCAGCTCGGCGATCGCGCCGAGCCGATCTTCGATGCCGGAACCGCTGACGTCTTCAATCACTTCCACCGGCACCGCATCGGCGAACACGGCCAACCGAACGAACACCTCCCGCGCCGACTCGCTGATGAGCTCGAGTGACCAGGCGACCGTGGCCCGCAGCGATCGCTGACGTTCGGGGCGATCCGTCTCGGCGCTCAGCAGATCCAGCGTGGAGTCAAGCCGCGACAGCACGGCTGCTGCACTGAGGACCCGGAGGCGCGTCGCCAGCAGTTCGAGCGCAAGCGGCAAGCCATCCAGCCGTTGCACCAGTTCTGCGACGGCTGGGTCCGCCGGGTCGACTTCGCCTCCCCGGCCGCCCGCGGCGTGGGCCAGGAGCGCGGCGGCGTCGGCGACTTCGAGCGGGGCAAGCGAGAAGATGCGTTCCCCGGCCAGACGCAGCGGCGCTCGGCTCGTCGCGAGCACCCGCAGGCTGGGAATGTCCTCCAGCATCCGCGCGACGACGTGCCCCGCGCCGGCGAGGTGTTCAAGGTTGTCCAGCACCCAGAGGACGGGGACGCCTTCGAACCGGTCTGCCAACGCGTCCACCCTCGCGACCCTTACGGCCACGGCGATCGCCAAGCGAAGTTGATCGGCGGAGTGCAGGGCCTCGGCCGGCACGAACCACGCGCCCCCGGGATGCTCAGGCAGTATCCGGCGTGCCACTGCGAATGCCACCGTCGTCTTGCCGATGCCGCCCGGCCCGGTGACGGTCACCACGCGCTGGCCCGCCGCGAACGCAGACTCGATGGCGCTGATGTCTTCGTCGCGGCCGAACAACGACCCGTCGTTTGGCGGCAGGTTCGTCGGTCGGGCGTCGAGGCTGCGGGGGGGCGGGAACCACGCCGCGGGCCTGTCGGGGTCGACCACGAAGTGGAACAGCCGCTCGGGCTGGGGAAAGTCCTTGAGGCGGTGGAAGCCGAGGTCCTCGACCGGTACGTCTGGAGCGGCGCGCCGAGCCGCCGCGGTGAGCAAGACTTGGCCGCCGTGCGCGGCCGCTCCGACGCGGGCGGCGCGGTGAATCTCGATGCCCGCGTAGCCCCCCTCGACCACGGTCACTTCTCCGGTGTGGATGCCTATCCGTACGCGCATCTCTGGCGCGGACGTCGGCCACTGTTGGGCCCGCAACGCGCGCTGCGCGGTACTCGCCGCATCGACCGCGCTGGAGGTGTTGGTGAATGTCGCGAAGAACGAGTCGCCCTCCACGCCGCTGACGAACCCTCCCGCCGCTGTGATCGCCCCACGCAGGATCGCATGATGGGCACGCAGCACCCCCGGCCACTGATCACCGAGGAGGCGCGCAAGCTGCGTCGACCCCTCGATGTCGCTGAAGAGCATCGCGACTACGCCCGTCGGACGCTCCGCCCCGGTCACCCGCTCAGCCTGCCGTAGCACTTTCCTGGAGTGCGGGCTCGACGGTCTCCGCGAAGGCCGCGACGTCGTCGTACGCGACGACGGAGAGATCAGACGTCGCGGAACCGGTTGATCGCGGTTTCGTGTCGCGCGCGAGTCGCTGGGTCACGGACACCGAGACCCTCCTCCGGCGCGAGACAGAGCACTCCGACCTTGCCCTGGTGCAAGTTCTTGTGCACGTCGTACGCCGCCTGGCCGGTGTCGTCCAACGGATAAACCCGCGACAGCGTCGGATGGATGCGGCCCTTCGCGATGAGCCGGTTCGCCTCCCACGCCTCGCGGTAGTTGGCGAAGTGCGAGCCGATGATCCGCTTGAGGTTCATCCAGAGGTAGCGGTTGTCGTACTGGTGCAGGTAGCCGGTTGTCGACGCGCAGGTCACGATCAGGCCGCCGCGCCGTGCGACGTAGACGCTGGCGCCGAAGGTGTCGCGCCCCGGATGCTCGAAGACGATGTCGGGATCGTCGCCGCCGGTGAGCTCGCGGATTCGCGCGCCGAAGCGTTGCCATTCCTTCGGGTCCTGGGTGTCGTCGTCGCTCCAGAAGCGGTAGTCCTCAGCGGCGCGGTCGATGATCCACTCGGCGCCCATCGCGCGGCAGATGTCGGCCTTCTCGGGCGAAGAGACGACGCAGACCGGCTGCGCGCCACCGTTGAGCGCGAACTGCGTCGCGTAGGACCCGAGACCACCGCTCGCACCCCAGATCAGCACGACGTCGCCCTGCTTCATGGCCGCGCCGTTGTGGGAGACGAGCTGGCGGTAGGCGGTGGAGTTGACGAGGCCGGGGCAGGCGGCCTCTTCCCAGCTGAGGTGATCGGGCTTGGGCATGAGCTGGTTGGCCTTGACCAGCGCCAGCTCGGCCAGCCCGCCGAAGTTGGTCTCGAAACCCCAGATGCGCTGTTGCGGATCGAGCATCGTGTCGTCGTGGCCCTCTGGGTCCTCGAGCTCGACGGACAGACAGTGGGCAACGACTTCAGCGCCCGGCTGCCACTTCGTTACGCCGGCACCGACGCGCAGGACAACGCCGGCCAGGTCGGAGCCGACGACGTGGTAGTCGAGGTCGTGCCGCTTCGCCAGTGGTGACACGCGCCCGTAACGCTCGAGGAACGTGAACGTCGACACCGGCTCGAACTTCGCGGTCCAGACGGTGTTGTAGTTGATCGCCGACGCCATCACGGCGACAAGCGCCTCGCCGGGGCCGAGCTCCGGCGTAGCGACCTCGTCGACGTGCAGTGACTTCCGCGGGTCTTTGTCCGCGACGGCGAGCCCCGCGAACATCTCCTGCTCGTCCTTGCGAACGACGACGCCGCGATAGGACTCCGGGATCGGCAGCGCCGCAAAC
>JBHELW010000255.1:0-12859 GCA_046262915.1 Mycobacteriales bacterium
GCGTTACGGCGTGCCGTTCGACTCGGTGTGGGTCAACCTCTACCGCGACGGCACCGACAGCGTCGCCTGGCACGGCGACCGCAACGCCAAGACGCAAAGCAACCCGCTCGTTGCGACGGTGTCGCTCGGCTCGGCGCGCAAGTTCCAGATGCGCCGCAAGGGAACGGCAAAGATCACGCACGTCTTCGAGCCCGGGCACGGCGACCTGCTCGTCATGGGTGGTGCGTGCCAGCACGACTGGGAGCACACCGTGCCGAAGGTCGCGAAGGTGCGCGGGCCGCGGATGAGCGTCACGATCCGGCACAGCGGCGACGGGTCGACGTAACGCAAGCTGCGGATCTTGTGCAGGATGACGCGAGCAGCTGTCCGATCGAGCACACGGATCACAGGGACGGAGGGGAGCTATGTCGAGGGCAGCACCAACGCTGCGGCTGAGCCAGGACGGCGACGCGGACGCGTTGCTGTCACGGGACCCGCTCGCGCTCCTGATCGGGATGGTGCTCGACCAGCAGTTCCCACTCGAGCGCGCGTTCGCGGGTCCCTTCGTGCTGACACAGCGCCTCGGCCTCGGTCTCGACGCGCGCGAGCTCGCGGCGTACGACCCGGATGCGCTCGCTGCCGTCTTCGCGATACCTCCGGTGGTGCATCGCTACCCGCGGTCGATGGCGCAGCGCGTGCAACAGCTCTGCGAGCACCTGGTCGAGGCCTACGACGGAAGCGCCGCGAGCGTCTGGCAGGGTGCCACGAGTGGCGGCGAGCTGTTGCGTCGCGTCAAGGCGCTACCCGGGTTCGGCGAGCAAAAGGCGCGCATTTTTGTCGCGCTGCTCGGCAAGCAGCTCGGCGTGCAACCGCCCGGGTGGCGCGAGGCCGCCGGACCGTACGGCGAGGACGGCAGCCGCCGTTCCGTCGCGGACATCACCGGGCCGGACTCGCTCACAGAAGTGCGTGGCTACAAGCAACAGCTGCGCGCGGCGGCCAAGGCGAACGCGACCGTGCCGCCGCGGAAGCCGACGCGGACCAAGGCGAAGGCAAACGCAAGGAAGGCTCAGGCGAAGGCGTGACGGAACCAGCGCGCGACGAGCTCGCCGGAGATACCGAGTTCGACCGCGGCACGGCACTCGTTCGGACCGCGGACAACACGTTCCGCGGCGCGATCGACGCCGGCTGGTACATCGTCGGCTCGGCCAATGGCGGCTACGTCGCGTCGGTGGTCCTGCGTGCGCTCGTCGACACGATCGCGGACCCCGAGCGGCCCGTGCGCTCGCTCACCGTCCACTACCTCCGGCCAGCCGTCGCCGGTCCCGTCGAGATCGAGACAACCGTCGAACGCGCGGGCCGATCGCTGTCGACCGCCTCGGCGCGGGCGACCCAGGACGGCCGGCCGATCGCCGTAGCGCTCGCGGCGTTTGCGACGGCGCGTCCCGCGCCACTGGAGTTCGAGGACACGGCGCCGCCCGACATCAGCGAGCCGGCAGACACACCGGAGTACCCCGGCGCGCCGCAGGACCCGCCAATCGTCGGCCGCATGGCCTACCGCCACCACTACCTCGCGGACCTGTTCAGCGGCGCGGAGCACGCGGCGTTCGAGGCGTGGATGCGCTTGCGCCAGCCGCGGCCGGTCGACGCGGTGTTGCTCGCGACGCTCGCCGACGCCGCGGTGCCCGCGATCTTCCTGCGCGCCACGGCACCGCTCATCGCGACGACCGTCGACCTCACGGTCCACTTTCGCCAGCCGCCCGGGCCCGGTTACGACGGATGGTGCCTCGGCCGGTTCCGCAGCCAGCTCGCTCGCGACGGCCTGGTCGAAGAGGACGGCGAGATCTACGACGAGCAGCGCCGCCTACTCGCCCAGTCCCGCCAGCTGGCGATCATGGTCCCCATGGGGTGAGCGCCCGCCGGTCGGGGTAGAAGCGGGGCACTCGATGCCGCCGCTTCAGGAGGACCTGTGCCTAACGCCGTAGAGCTCATCAAGTCAGACCACCGCGAGGTGGAGTCGCTCTTCGAGAAGTTCCAGTCGACGAAGCGGCGTGAGGTTGCGCTGAAGATCTGCGAGGAGCTCACGCTGCACGCGCAGATCGAGGAGAAGCTGCTCTATCCCGACGTAAAGAAAGAAGTCTCGGCCGAGCTCGAGCAGGAGGCGGAGAAGGAGCATCAGGAGGTCAAAGACCTCATCGCGAAGATCGAGGGCCTCGGCGAGGGCGACGCGCAGCGCTTGGGCGAGCTGATGACGAAGCTGCAGCAGGGCGTCGACCACCACGTTCAGGAAGAAGAGAGCGAGATGCTCCCGAAGGTCGAGGAGCAGTTTGGCGTCGAGCGCCTCAACCAGATCGGTGAGCAGATCACCCGGATGAAGCAGCAGGCTGCCACCGCCACGGGCGAGCAGGTCGTCGACCTCACCAAGGACGAGCTATACGAGAAGGCTAAGGAGCAGGACGTGCCCGGCCGCTCGACGATGAACAAGGACGAACTGGCCTCGGCAGTCGACGAGAAGTAGCCGCCCGACGTTCGTGTCGCGTCCGCGGCGCGGGCGGCTGGCAGGATGGCGCGCATGCTCGACCTCCCGACCGGCGACGGCGGCGTGCTGCCCGCGCAGTGGATGCGCAAGGCGATCGCCGCCGACGTCATCGGGTCAGACCGCTACAAGATCCCCGACGACCACGTGCAGCCGGCGAGCCTCGACCTGCGCCTCGGCGACCGCGCGCACCGGTTGCGCTGCAGCTTCTTGCCGGACCGTGGCCGGGTCGAGGACAAGCTGGCCGACTACAGCATGGAGACGCTCGACCTGCGCGACGGCGCCATCCTCGAGCGCAACCGCCCGTACCTGATCCCGCTCATCGAGGGGCTGCAGCTGCCCCTGGAGCTGCGCGCGAAAACCAACCCGAAGAGCTCGACCGGGCGGCTCGACATCTTCACGCGGGTCATCACCGACCACAGCTACCGCTTCGACGACATCGCCCGCGGCTACACCGGTCGGCTCTACGTCGAAGTGTTCTCGCGGTCGTTCACGATCAAGGTGCACGAGGGGCTGAGCCTCAACCAGCTGCGGCTGATGGCGGGGCACAACAAGTGCAGCGACGACGACATCCGCGCGCTGCACGACATCGACCCGGTGCTCTACGTCGACGAAGAGCCGGTGCCGGGCCGCGACCTCGCGGTGGGCGATGGCCTCTTCCTCAGCCTCGACCTGGTCGGTGACGACGATGGCGTCGTCGGCTACCGGGCGAAGAAGAACAGCCAGCTCGTCGACCTGTCACTGCTCGACCACTACGACGTCGAGGACTTCTGGGAGCCGGTTCGCCGCGAGCGCGGTCGCAACCGGGTCGTCCTCGAGCCCGAGGAGTTCTACCTGCTGCTGTCGACCGAGGGCGTGCGGGTGCCGCCCGCCTATGCCGCGGAGATGACGGCATACGACCCGACCAGCGGCGAGCTGCGGACGCACTACGCCGGGTTCTTCGATCCCGGGTTCGGCCACCAAGCAGGTCGTCCCGGCGGCAGCCGGGCGGCGCTCGAGGTGCGCGCGCACGACGTGCCGTTCGTCGTAGAACACCGGCAGCGTGTGTGCAAGCTCACCTTCGAGCCGATGATCGAGACACCGAGCACGCTCTACGGCGAGAGCGACGCGTCGCACTACCAGTTCCAGGCGGGCACGCTGAGCAAGCACTTCCGCCGGCCGCGGCCGAATCCGGCGGAGTAGCACCGCGCCGGCATGCTGCTTGCGACCTGGAACGTCAACTCGCTGAAGATGCGGTTGCCGCGCGTGCTCGAGTTCGTCGAGCGGCACAAGCCCGACGTGCTCTGCCTGCAGGAGACGAAGGTCGCGGCCGATGCGTTCCCGCACCGCGAGTTCGAGGACGTGGGCTACCGCGCGGTCGACTACAGCGTCGGCCGGTGGGCAGGAGTCGCGATCGTCGCGCGCGCAGAGACGCCGCCGGTCAACGAGGTGCGTGGTCTGCCCGGCGAGGTGCAGACCGTCGAGGCGCGCTGGGTTGAGGCCGACATCCGTGACGTGCGCGTCGCCAGTGTCTACGTGACGAACGGGCGCACGCTCGACTCGCCGTCCTACGCCGACAAGCTGGCGTTCCTCGACGCGATGGCAGCGCGGCTCGCGTCGCTGCGCGGCCGGTCGCTCTTCGTGGCGGGCGACATGAACATCGCGCCGGAGGACCGCGACGTCTGGGATCCGTCGCTGTTCCGCGGGACGACGCACACCAGCAAGCCGGAGCGCGACCGGCTCTGTCGCATTCTCGACACTGGACTCGTCGACGCCCATCGCGCGGTGGAGCCGGACGGAGCGCAGTTCACCTACTGGGACTACCGCGCGGGGATGTTTCACAAGAACTTCGGGATGCGCATCGACCTCGCTCTCGTCAGCACCGACCTCGCGCCACGGCTGAAGCACTGCGGGATCGACCGCGACTTCCGCAAGGGCACGAAGCCCTCCGACCACGCGCCGCTGGTCGTCGAGCTCGCATGACCGAGCAGGGCTCGCATGCCGCGCCGCGGCTGACGGTGTGCTTGACGTTCGACTTCGACGCGATGTCGCCGTGGGTCCGGCGGACGAAGAACCCCAGCGCGATATCCCGCGGCGAGTTCGGTGCGGTCGCCATCCCGCGGATCCTCGAGCTGCTGGCGACCAACGACATCGCCGCGACGTTCTTCACACCGGGGCACACCGCGCTCGCCTACCCGGCGTTGATGCGCGACATCGTCGCCGCGGGTCACGAGGTCGCGCATCACGGCTGGGTGCACGAGAACCCCGAGGAGCTGTCGCCAGACGAGGAGCGCGCGGTGCTCGTCAAGGGCATCGAGGTGCTCACGGAGGTGACGGGAGCACGGCCCGTCGGTTGGCGCTCACCCGCGTGGGCGATGAGCCCGGTCTCGATCGACCTGCTGCTGGAGCACGGCTTCCGCTACGACTCCAGCCTGATGGGCAACGACTTCTCGCCCTACTACGTCCGACGCGGCGACCGCTGGTCAGCCGACGCGCCGTACGAGTTCGGCGTCGAGACCGACCTCGTCGAGCTGCCCGTCTACTGGGGCCTAGACGACTTTCCCGCGTTCGAGATCGTGCCTGGGCGGTGGGGCGGCGGCGCCGCGCCGTCCGCCGTACGCGAGATCTGGCAGGGCGACTTCGACTACGCGCTCGCCCGCGTCCCGGGCGGTGTCTACACGCTGACGATGCACCCGCAGTCGATCGGCCGCGGCCATCGGATGCTCATGCTCGAGGGGCTGGTCGCGCACATGCGCGCGCAGGACGGCGTCGTGTTCGCGACGATGGCCGCTACGGCGGGAGCGTGGCGCGCGGCGCACCCCGCCGGCACCCCCGCGTAGCGCGGTGTCGCCGCCTTCGCGCGCCGCCGCTCCGCTGGCGGCCCGCCGTACACACTCGAATCGACAGCAAGAGTCGCCAACACCGCGTCTTGCTGTCGATTCGGGGTAGTAGCCCGGCCGATGGCCGCTACGGCGGCAGCCTGGCGCGCGGCGCACCCGCGCGATGTCAGCGGCGGCTGAGGAAGTCGAGCGCGAGCTGCCACACCTCGGGTGAGTTGACGATGCCGAGGTGCGCAGTCATCAGATCCGGGTCGTGGCTGCCCTGGTTGACGACGGGGATGTTCGTCGCCCCGCGGTGGATGGCGCTGCGCGAGAAGTCATGCGGCTTGCCGTCGCGGTCCTGCGCGGGCACCGGCGGTAGCGGACCGTCCTGCTTGTCGATGTAGACGAAGCTCACGTCGGCGTTGTAGATCGCCAGCCACTTGGTGGGCCCGGGTGACTCGCCCGCGTGGTTGAGACGAGTGAGGAACGGCGTCCGGTCCGACCCGTACTCGCGGCAGATCGCGGAGTCGGGCGTGAAGCCGCCGAGCGCCGGCAGCGCCCAGATGTTCTGCGGCGACGGCGAGCAGTTGATGATGCCGTGGCTGGGCGCGTCGACGGCGACCACCCGGCGTACCAGCTTGTAGGCGCGGTCCTGACGCAGCCACTCGCGCACCAGCGTGCCGCCGAGACTGTGGCCGACGAGGTCAACCTGCTTCGCTCCGGTGTAGCGGAGCACCGCGCGGACGAACGCGCGCAGGTCGGCGACGTTCGCCGCGGTGCTGTGCGCGGGTCCGGACTTGTTCGTCGGTGTGGTCGCGAGGTCGCACTGGTCGCCCTGGTAGCCAAGCGCCCACAGCTCGCGAGGCGCGTAACCGTGGTCGGAGAAGTACTGCGCGAAGTCGTGGATGTGGCCGAACGCCCCGGCGCAGCCCGTGTTGTACGGCGTGTCGTTGTTGCCGTGCAGGAAGATGACCGGCACGTGTCGCACCCGCCCGGCGGATCCGCCGAAGCCGATGACCGGCTTGCGCAGCGCCGCGTCGATCGGGACGGCGAAATCTGCGGGAAACGACGTGGACACGGTCGCGCCGGCCGCGCGGACGGCAACGGCCGGCGCGGCCAGCATCAGGGCGGCCGCGACGACGAACGGCACGCGGATCCGCATGTCTGCAAGTGTTCAAGCGGACGCCGCGCGACGCATTCGTCGAATCACCGAAATCCGCGAAGCCGGGGTGGAGTTCCGACGAGCGCGGGCAGGAGACGGGGATGGTCATCCCGATCCACGACGACAACCCGACACGACGCGTGCCGATCGTCACCTACGTCCTCATCGCGCTGAACATCCTCGTCTTCTTCCAGGAGCCGATCGCGCGCGCCGACGTCGCCGGCGGCGAGACGGCGGTCGTCCAGCAGTGCCGCCAGCTCGCGTACTTCCGCCACTGGTCGGCGATCCCGAAGGAGCTGACGACCAACCAGCAGCTACCGCTCGCGCCGGGCGGGCCAGCAGGTCCGGATAGCTGCGAGGCCGTGCGCCCCGACTACCAGAAGACGCCGCTGATCTCGGTCTTCACCTCGATGTTCCTGCACGGCGGCTTGCTGCACCTGCTCGGCAACATGCTTTTCCTCTTCGTCTTCGGCAACAACGTCGAGGACCGGCTCGGTCGCGTGCGCTTCGCGCTCTTCTACGTCGTGTGCGGCTACGTCGCGGCGTACGCGTTCGCGTTCGCGTTCCCGCAGTCCGAGAACGTGCTCGTCGGCGCGTCCGGCGCGATCGCCGGCGTGCTCGGCGCCTACCTCGTCTTCTTCCCGAAGGCGCGCGTGACGAGCCTGGTGCCGTTCCTGCTCTTCTATCCCGCGCGACTACCCGCGTGGGTGGTGCTCGGCTTCTGGTTCGTGCTGCAGTGGGTCTACTCGCGCGGCGCGGCCCTGACCGAGGGGTCGGGCGTCGCCTACCTCGCGCACGTCGCAGGATTCCTGGCCGGCGTGGTTTTCGCCGTCGTCCTACGCCGAAAGGAGTCGCCGCCGGTCCCGGCGAACCGATGGGCATGACGAATCGAGTCGTGCGCGCGGCCCTCGCCGCTTGTGTTGTCGCGGGCGCCGTTGCGGCCGTCCCCGCGTCGGCAGCCACGCCCCGGGTGGCGTGCACCGGCGACCCGCGGGTCGTGCACTCGCTCGACGTCAAGGTCAAGGGCACGGTTGCCCACGGCCTCTACGCCGTCCCGCGCGGCCGGGCACGCGGCGTGATCGCGTTCGCGCACGGCAACGGCAAGACCTCGGAGCATTGGCGCCGCTACATCTCGCGGATGGCGGTCGAGCACCGGATGATCGCGTTCGCGATGGACTACCGCTTCCAGCGGCTGCTGCCGCGCGTGAAGGGCAAGCCGCGGTCGTCGCGTGGCTGGCGCGTGGCGGAGGGCGCGGAGGACTCCGTCGCCGTCACGCAACTCTTCGACAAGACGTGCGGGCGACTTGGCGCAAACGTCATGTACGGCACGAGCATGGGCGGCAACACCGCGGGGCTCGCCGCCGCCGCGCGGGCCACGCGGCCGAGCGGCGGCCCGCTCTTCGACTTCCTCTTCCTCATCGAGTCGGTCTCGAACGTGACCGAGACCTACTACGAGGCGCGCGGCGTTGCGCAGTCCGGCAACAAGACAGCGGTCAACGCGGTGACGGACATCGAAGAGGAGATGGGCGGCACGTTCGAGGAGAAGAGCGACGTCTACCTCCAACGCAGCGTGGTCACGCGCGCGGACGACATCCGGGCGTCCGGCATCCAAGGCGTGGTGCTGGTGCACGACATCGACGACGGTCAGGCCGGCTACAACCAGACCGACGAGATGGCGGCCGAGCTGCATCGCGCCGGTGTCGCGGCCGACGTCTTCCACGTCCTCACTCGCGGTAGCGAGGAAGAGGACACGACCCTCGACGAGTACGTCCTCAACAATGTGCCCGGTCAGCCGAACGGGCCGCTCGCGGGGCACGCCGCAGAGGAGAGCGAGACGCACGTCGTCATCCGCACGGGGTTCGCCCGGCTGGCGGCGTTGCTCGAGCGCGGTGAGGTGCCGCACTGCCGCGACTTCGTCGTCGACGGCACGACCAAGACGACGACGCCCGACCCGGCGAGCAACCGCGGCACCTGCTGACGCAGCCCGTGCAGCAGCCCGGGGACGACGACCGCCCGCCGCGCCAACTCGGCGGCGCGCTGCTGGCGGTGACGATGCTCGCCGGCGGGGTCGGGACATTGCTCGCCTACGACGACCGGTACCGCGCGGCGATCTGGAACACCGACGCCGGCTCCGCGGTCTGGGCCGCGACGATGGCGATTGCCGCGGCGTTCGGGCTCGTCGTACTCATCCGCGGCGCTGGCGGTGCGCAGTCGTGGGTGCTGATGATCGGCGCCCTGGGCGGTGCCCTCGGCCTCCTCTTCGACCACCTCTCGCTGTACGTGCTCGTCGTACGGCACGGCTCGTTGTGGCTCGCGGCGGCGCTGGCCGCGCTCGCCAACGTCGGGCTGCTGGTCCCGTGGGCGATGCTCGGCATCCTGCTGCCGCTGTACTTCCCTACCGGTCGGCTGCTCTCGCCGCGCTGGCGGATCCTCGCCTGGGTCGCGATCGGGTCGGCGGCCGCGGTGTTCGTCGCGGAGGCGTTCGCGCCGGGACCGTTGTTCGAGGGTGACTGGCTGCCGCGGGTCGCCAACCCGTTGGGGGTCTCCGCGCTACGCCGCGTGGTGACGGCGCTTGGCGTCGGCTACCTCGGACTCTTCGGCGGGATGCTCGGTGCGGCGGCGTCGCTCGTCATTCGGCTGTGGCGCAGTACCGGCCTCGAGCGCCAGCAGCTCAAGCTCGTCGCCTTCGCGGTCGTCGTAGCACTCGTCGGTGGTCTGGCATACGCCAACCTCAACACCGTGCTTGGACCCGACGCGATCGCCGTGCGGATCCTCGCGGTCGTCAGCCAGGCGGCCTACCTCGGGATTCCCCTCGCGATAGCGGTCGCAATGCTGCGCTACCGGCTTTACGACGTCGACGTCCTGATCCGGCGCACCGTCGTCTACGTCGTGCTGACCGGCATCCTGCTCGGTGCCTACGCCCTCGGCGTAACCGTCGTTGGCGCTGCGGGACGCGCGATCACAGGTCAGGACTCGGAGGCCGCCGTCGCGCTGTCGACGCTCGGCGTTGCCGCGCTCTTCCAGCCGGTCCGCGGGCGCGTGCAGGCGTTCGTCGACCGGCGGTTCTACCGCGCGCGCTACGACGCGGCGCGCATTGTCGACGCGTTCAGCAGCCGGCTGCGCGAGCGCACCGAGCTCGATGCCGTCGTGGGCGAGGTGCTCGGCGTGGTCCAGGCGACGCTGCAGCCAGTGAGCGCATCGGTGTGGCTGCGCGGCGACCCCGGCGCGGTCGCGACGGTCAGCTCCGAGAGCTGAGCACGCCGAGACCCTCGAGCAGCGCGAAGAACGCTTGGGCGTACGGCGAGGACTTGGTCCGGGTGCGCAGCGTCTCCCAGTCGACCTGCTCGCGCACGGCGCGTGCGGTCGCGAGCGGGCCGGCGTAGTCGAGGTAGTGCTCGTCCATCGCGAGCAGCTGCGTCGTCAGCACGTCCTCGAGAGGCATGACCTTCATCCGCACGGCCTCGACGTCGCGTTCCGCGCTGCGCGCGAGAAGCTCGTCGTCGATGGTCTGGCCGACCGGGCGGAACACGAGGTCGATGAGCACGTCGCCGTCGTAGACCTTGACGAGCCAGTCCTCGGGCGGATCCTCGGGACGCATCCCGGCCGTGACGAGCGCCTGCTGCGCCGCGTGGGCATCCGCTTCGCGCACCATCAGGTCGACGTCGTGGTAGGACGCCGGACCGCCGTGGGCCCAGCACGCCAAGCCACCGCCGAGCGCGAAGGGGACACCCGCCTCGCGCAGCACCGCGGCGGCGCGCTTGAGGCTCGCCACGATCTGCTGCGGGTCTGACGTGTCGTCGTCGCTCACCCGCGCGTCATCCCCGGTCGTCCTCCGTGCCAACCGCGAGCGGCGTGACCGTCAGGTCGGCGCCGATGCGGATGGCGTCGACGAGCCGCTCGCCGCGCGCGACGCGCGCACCAGGCCAGATGACACTGCGGATGGCCTCACCGTTAACGACCGCGTCCGGCGCGACGACCGTCTCGCCACCGGATGCCGCCATGTTGGCGCGCAAGTAGTCCGCGGGCGTGCCGCAGTCGATGAACGTCTCCGACGTCGGCGCGAGGTCGAGGCGACCTGCGCTGTCGGCAGCGCGCCAGCACACGACGTCGAGCGCAGCCGGCTCCGGCTCGAGCGTGCGCGCGACCGACCACGGCAGCAGCGACGCGCCCGCGAAGCGCCAGCGGCCGAAGTCGCCGCGACCCGGATCGTCGACGACGAGCAGTCGGATCCGGTCGCCGTCCCAGTCCGCGAGCAGGTCGCGCAGGTCGCCGGTGCGCCAGGCGTCGGCGTTGAGGACGAGCGCGTCGCGCCCGTCGAGCCAGCCGCGCAAGGCTCCGATGGCGCCCGCCGTACCGAGCGCGACCGGCTCCTCGATCGACACATGCACTCGCCCGGCGAGGTGTGGCTCGAGCTGTTCGCGACCGTGGTGCACGTTGACCGCGACCTCGGTTGTTACGGCGGACGCGTGCGCGATGGCGTGGTCCACGAGCGCAACGTTGTTGACCGAGCAGAGCGCCTTCGGTCGGTGGTCAGTCAGCGGACGCAGGCGCGTGCCGGCGCCAGCGGCAAGGACGACCGCGGCAAGGTTTGATCCCCGTGGCGCCGACCCGCGCGCGGCGCTTTGTCCGTCGTATCGCGTCACGGGTGACGCGATTTGGCGGACAAACTTGGATAGGTCGCGGCCGGCGCCTGTACTAGCGGCTGCGGACGAACGCGCACGCGACGCGGGTGCGTTGGCGGTGCAGCGCCACGCCCGCGGCAACGCTCGCCATCAGCCCCGCGGCGAGCGTTACGGCGGGACCTGCGCCGGCGTCGTCGCGCCGGCTCATGGCGAGCTCTTCGACCGCGTCGTCCCCCGTGTCGACGTAGGCGAGCTGCGGCGCAACCTCTTCCTGCTCCTGCTGCGCGATCGCGGCGTTGAGCTGCGCCTGCGTGTTCGGCTGCACTTGCGGGTTGGGGTTGGGCTGCGGGTTGAGGTTGGGCTCGACCGGCGGCGGCGCCGGCGGCGCGATCGCCGCGGCCGCGAGCGGCAGTGCACGCGCGACCGCCGGCCGCGGCGCGGGCGCCTCGCCGCACTCCACGTCGGCGGTGGCGGTCGCGAGCGGCGTCACCTGCGTGCTCGCCTGGAGGGTCACGGGGTAGGTCGCACCGGCTGTCGTCCGGTCGCACGTGAACCGCACGGTGTAGTGCAGCAGGTTGTGCGCCTTGACGTTGACGTCCGAGATCTCCGCGGGCGACACGATCCGCACGACGCGCGGGTTGCCGGCGGCGGCGAGGTCAATCGGGGCGAGGTCCTGCACCGAGCGGAGCAGGCTGACCATCGCTGGTGCGACTGAGGTCGATCCGCCGCGGTTGGGGCGCAGGCTGCACACGAGCGGCTGCCCCGCAGCGATGTCTATGTCGCCGTCGCCGTCGCAGTCGGTGCCTTCGTCGGGTGACAGCGTGTCGGTGCCCCGCGCCAACGGCTCGAGCGTCCGGCGTGGACCGTCACCGTTGTTGCCGTCGCCGTTGTTGCCAACCGCCAGCCCGACGACCTTGATGCCGTCACGGTTGAGCGTGCGGATGACGGTGTCGTACGACGGACCCGGGTAGCCAGGTTCCGACTGCGGGTCGCGCGACCGGACGTCCTGGGCGAGCACGATGACCTTGAGGCTCTCCGTGCGGAAGTCCGCGCCGCGTCCGGGTTCGATCCACCAGCCCGCGGCATCGACCGGCCCGACCGGAGACTCGACGCGGGCCTGCCCCTCGCCGGTCGCGGCCTGGTAGGCCGCGGTCAGCGACGAGTCGAGACCGTTGCCGCCGCCGATCGGGATCCGCTCGATGGCGTCCTTCAGCTCCTCGTCGACCGGCCCGACCTTGCGGCGTAGCGCGTACGGATAGTCGCCGGGCGACCCGAACGTCTCGTAGTCCTTGAAGTCGGCGACGCCGAAGTAGACGTTGATGCCCGACTTCGCAAGGTCGTTGATGATGTCTTGGAAGTCGCGCCGCAGCCCGGCGATCACCGGTTGCATGCTGCCCGTGCTGTCGGTCTCGAAGAAGACGTCGAGCGGCGTCGGTGTCGGCGCCAGGTCCAGCGTGTAGCGCACGAGCTTCGACTGGCCGGGTAGCAGGCGGACGGTGGTCCGCGCGGGGAGCAGCCGCGAGTTGCCGACGTTGGCGACGCGACCGCCCTTGAGGTTCACCGGCGGCAGCAACGGCGGCCGGGCGACCTGCTCGTTCGCCTTCAGCTGGCGCCGCAGGATCGCGTTGCGGGTCATGCCGAATACCGAGGGCAGCGGTCCCGCGGTCGTCATCGCGAGCTCACCCGGCACCGCGCCGCCCGGGGTGATGTCGAGCAGGCGCTGCGCGCCCGGCGCCGCGACGTACATGCCGCGCGCGGTCGC
>JBHELW010000256.1:0-11557 GCA_046262915.1 Mycobacteriales bacterium
CATCGTCTAGAGCGACGCGCAGTAGGCGCGAGCCGTTTCGAGCGCCCGCAGCAAGCTCTGCCTCGACTCGATCGACCGTTGTCAGCCGCCCTTGTACTGCCTCTGCGAGCAGAGCGCGCACCTCAGTAAGCACGTGTTTCCGCCGAGCTGCCTCCGCGACTGCTCGCGCGACGCTGCTCACCCGGAGGCCGTCGATCTCGCGGGCGTGGTCGTCGATGCGCTCCGTGCGCGACAGCACGACGAACGTCGTCGACGCCCGTTGGTTGCCCGCTGGCACGAGCGCGAGCGCCGGCAACGGCGTCGCGGCACGAACGCCGTACAGATGCAACGCCGAGCCCCCGGAGAGCAGAGCGTCATCTCCGGCGTAGAGCAGCGTTGCCTGTAGGCGTTGCCGATCGGTGAGCTCGCCGCTGAACGCGGCGAAGACGCGTGGCAGCACCAGCTGCCAGCGGCGGGTCGCCACCCGATGCCGCACCGCCGCGCGGCTGACTCCACACGCTTGCGCCTGGTCGGCGTGGAAGATGCCGCGCTGGCGAGCGAGCACCTCGTCGAACGACACGGGACGAGCGTGCGGCGACGCCGCCGCCGCGTCGTGCCTCAGACGAAAAGTGTGGATAACGATCGGGCGTCGATGTGAATTGTTGGTCGCTAGAGCAACCCAGAATTCACATCGATGCGGCGGGGACGGGCCCGGCAGCGCGCGGACCGTGGGGATAGCCTCGGCGGCAAGGATGGTCCGACCGTCGGGAGCGCGGGTGCCGAAGTACGTCTACGACTTCGCCGAGGGCAACCGCGACCTCAAGGACCTGCTGGGCGGCAAGGGCGCGAACCTCGCCGAGATGACGAACATCGGGCTGCCAGTGCCGCCCGGCTTCACGATTACGACGGAGGCCTGCAAGGTCTACCTCGCCGGAGGCGCCGAGCCACCCGAGCTCGCGAGCGAGGTCAGCGAGCACCTCGCGGCGCTGGAAAGCGCGATGGGCAAGCGTCTCGGCGACCCCGGCGACCCGCTGCTCGTCAGCGTGCGGTCCGGGGCGAAGTTCTCCATGCCCGGGATGATGGACACGGTCCTCAACATCGGGCTGAACGACGAGAGCGTTGCCGCCCTCGCGAAGCAGTCCGGCAACGAGCGCTTCGCGTGGGACTCCTACCGCCGGCTCGTGCAGATGTTCGGCAAGACCGTGCTCGGCGTCGACGGCGACCGCTTCGAGCACGCCATCGACGAGGTCAAGACCGCGAAGGGCACGACGAACGATCTCGACCTCGACGCCGCCGACCTCCAGGCGCTGGTCGCGACGTTCAAGGCCATCGTCCGCAAGGAGACCGGGCGCGACTTCCCGACCGACCCACGCGAGCAGCTCGACCTCGCGGTTCGCGCGGTCTTCGACTCCTGGAACGGCGATCGCGCCCGGCTCTACCGACGCCAGGAGCGCATCCCCGCCGACCTCGGCACCGCGGTCAACGTCGTCGCGATGGTCTTCGGCAACCTCGGCATGGACTCCGGCACCGGCGTCGCCTTCACCCGTGACCCAGCCACCGGCGCCGCCGGCAGCTACGGCGACTACCTCGAGAACGCCCAGGGCGAGGACGTCGTCGCCGGCATCCGCAACACCAAGGCGCTCGACGAGCTCGAGGCGATCGACAAGCCGGCCTACGACGAACTGCTCGCCAACATGCACACGCTCGAGAACCACTACCGCGACCTGTGCGACATCGAGTTCACGATCGAGCGCAACAAGCTGTGGATGCTGCAGACCCGCGTCGGCAAGCGCACCGCGGCGGCCGCGTTCATCATCGCCGCGCAGCTCGTCGACGAGGGGATGATCGACCTCGACGAGGCGCTCACCCGAGTGAACGGCGCGCAGCTCGCGCAGCTCATGTTCCCGCGCTTCGACGAGAAGACTGACGCCAAGAAGATCGGCAGCGGCATGAGCGCGTCGCCTGGTGCGGCGGTCGGCGTCGCCGTCTTCGACTCCGACCGCGCTGAGGAGCGAGCGGCGACCGAGCCGGTGATCCTGGTACGCCGGGAGACCAACCCCGACGACCTCAACGGGATGATCGCCGCCCAGGGCATCCTCACCAGCCGCGGCGGCAAGACCAGCCACGCTGCCGTCGTCGCGCGGGGGATGGGCAAGACCTGCGTCTGCGGCGCCGAGGAGCTCGAGGTCGACCTCACCGAGCGGCGCTTTACCGCCCCCGGCGGCGTCGTCGTCAACGAGGGCGACCTCATCTCGATCGACGGCACCTCCGGTGCGGTCTACGTCGGTGAGGTGCCCGTCGTGCCGAGCCCGGTCGTGCAGTACTTCGAGGGCACGCTGCCCGCCGACGCCGACCCGTTGGTCGCCGCCGTGCACCGGTTCCTCATCCATGCCGACGAGCGGCGCCGGATGAAGGTGCGCGCCAACGCCGACACCCCGGACGACGCCGAGCGTGCCCGTCGCTTCGGCGCCCAGGGCATTGGCCTGTGCCGGACCGAGCACATGTTCCTCGGCGACCGGCGCAAGCACGTCGAGCGGCTGATCCTCGCCGACACCGACGACGAGCGCCGCGCAGCCCTCGACGCGCTGCTGCCACTGCAGCGCGACGACTTCGTCGGCATCTTCGAGGCGATGGACGGGCTGCCGGTCACCGTCCGCCTGCTCGACCCGCCGCTGCACGAGTTCCTCCCGTCGATGGAGGAGCTCGCGGTCGCCGTCGCGGTCGGCGAGGCCACCGGCAAGACCGACGGCCTCGACGAGCAACGCCGGCTGCTCGACGCCGTAAGACGACTGCACGAGCAGAACCCGATGCTCGGCCTGCGCGGCGTGCGGCTAGGCCTCGTCGTCCCCGGGCTCTTCGCGCTGCAGGTGCGCGCGATCGCGGAGGCCGCGGCCATCCGCCGTAAGGCAGGCGGAGATCCGCGAGTCGAGATCATGGTGCCGCTCGTCGGCGCGGTGCAGGAGCTCGAGGTCATCCGCGAGGAGAGCGAGGGCGTGCTCGCCGACGTCTGGCGCGAGCAGGGCGTCGATGTCGACATGCTCATCGGCACGATGATCGAGGTGCCGCGCGCGGCGCTCACCGCCGGCCAGATTGCCGAGGTCGCCGACTTCTTCTCGTTTGGCACCAACGACCTCACCCAGATGGGCTGGGGCTTCTCCCGCGATGACGTCGAGGCCGCGTTCTTCAGCCGCTACCTCGATCTCGGCATCTTCGGTGTCTCGCCGTTCGAGACCCTCGACCGCGACGGCGTCGGCCGGCTCGTCGCCATCGCCTGCGAGGAGGGCCGCCGCGCCAAGCCCGACCTCAAGCTCGGCATCTGCGGCGAGCACGGCGGCGACCCCGACTCCATCCACTTCTGCAATGACGTCGGTCTCGACTACGTCAGCTGCTCGCCGTTCCGCGTGCCGGTGGCGCGTCTCGAGTCGGGCCGCGCGAGCGTCGAGACCGCGGGGAGCGACACCCGCTGAGTCGGCAGCCGAGCGCGCCGCGCCGCCGATGATCCTCCGGCCGTTCCGGCTGTTGCGCCGGCTCGTCACGTTCGCGATCGTCGGCGCCGTCGTCGTCTACGGCGTGACGGCGCTGCGCGTCTGGCAGGTCGCGCGCGAGGACCACCGCGACCGCGCCGACGCGATCGTCGTGCTTGGCGCTGCGCAGTTCGACGGGCGACCGTCGCGCATCTTCCGAGCGCGCCTCGCGCACGCGAAGCATCTCTACGACGACCGGATCGCCCCACGCATCGTGACCATCGGCGGCGGACAGCCGGGCGACCGTACGACGGAGGCTGCTGCCGGCAAGCAGTGGCTGGTCGACGAGGGCGTGGCCGACGCCGACGTGTTCGCCGCTGCGGAGGGCGACGACACCGTCAGCAGCCTGCAGGCCGCGGACGCGCTGCTGCGCGCGCGCCGCTGGCGCTCCGTCGTACTCGTCACGGACCCCTGGCACTCGCTGCGGTCGCGCACGATCGCGCGCGACCTTGGTCTGCGCGCGACGACGAGCCCGGCACGGACGGGCCCGGCGGTGCACACGCGGGCGACGCAGTTCCGCTACATCCTGCGTGAAGCCGGCGCGTACCTGTCCTACCGCATCTTCGGGCGCGCGTCCGGCGGGCCGCGTGCCGTCTGACGACGCGTACTCCGCGGACGACGTCGCGCGCTACGTCGCGGAGTCGACGAAGGCGACTGACACGCGCCGCTCGCCGTTCGAGCGCGACCGCGCGCGGGTCCTGCACTCCGCGGCGTTCCGACGTCTGGCCGCAAAGACGCAGGTGGTCGGCGTGGGGGAGTGGGACTTTCCGCGCACCCGGCTGACGCACTCGCTGGAGTGCGCGCAGATCGGCCGCGAGCTGGCGGCGGCGCTCGGCGCGGATCCTGACCTGGTCGACGCGGCGTGCCTTGCGCACGACGTCGGGCACCCGCCGTTCGGCCACAACGGCGAGATCGCGCTCGACGTGGCGGCGCAGCCATGCGGTGGGTTCGAGGGCAACGCGCAATCGTTCCGGGTTCTCGTCCGCCTCGAGGCCAAGGTGTTCGGCGCGAGCGGCGAGCTGGCGGGGCTCAACCTCACTCGCGCGACGCTGGACGGCGCGACGAAGTATCCCTGGCCGCGCGAGGTCGGCCGGGCCAAGTACGGCGTGTACGCCGACGACGCCCCGGTCTTCGCCTGGCTACGCGCGGGCGCGCCCGCTGCCAGACCGAGCTTCGAGGCACAAGTCATGGACTGGGCCGACGACGTCGCCTACTCCGTGCACGACTTCGAAGACGGCGTGCACTCCGGGCTCGTGAAGCTCGGTGACCTGGGCGACGCCGCAGTGCTCGACGAGCTCGGCGAGCTCACCGCGACCCGCTATCCGGCCGCCGCGGCGCACGACGCGCGTAGTGCGATCGAGGAGCTGCTCGCCATGCCGTGGTGGCTAGCGTCCTACGACGGCACGGCCCGCGCGCAGGCGGCCCTGAAGCGCACGACGAGCGAGCTCATCGCACGGCTCTGCGCGTCGGTGGTCACCGCGACGCAGCGCGCGTCAGGTGGCGGGCCGCTGCGCCGCTACGGCGCCGAGGTCGTCGTGCCCGCTGACGTACGGCTGGAGTGCGAGGCGCTCAAGGCGTTGACAGCACGGTTCGTCATGGGCCGTAGCGGCGCCGCGGCGCTGCAACAACGCGAGCGCGAGATCGTCGCGCAGCTGGTCGCCGTAGTCGCCGACCGGTCGCCTGACGTGCTGGAGCCCGCGTTCGCGGAGACATGGCGCACCGGGGCCGACGATGACCGCGCGCGGTTGCGCATCGTCGTAGACCAGGTCGCGAGCTTGACCGACATCTCGGCGCGGGCGTGGCATGCCCGTCTCGTCAGCACCTAGCCAGGAGTTGTCAGGTTCGTCATGTCGGATGTGGTCGAGTCAACCGGGTTGTCGGAAAGCGTCGTGCTCCCGGCTCGTTATCGCGTGCTGGGTCTGGTCGAGCTGACAGGTCCGGACGGGACCGTCCGGCTGGCGAGCCGGCAACAGCGCACGCTCCTCGCCATGCTCCTCGTCGAAGCCAACCGCCCGGTGGAGGTCAGCCGCTTGGCGGAGGAGTTATGGGGTGAGCGGCTGCCATCCGACCCTCGCGTCGCGCTCCGGACGCAGGTCTCCCGGTTGCGAAAGCGACTCGGCGACGACGCTTTGGTCACTGAGGACAATGCGTACCGGCTCCGGGTCGAATCGGGACAGCTGGACGCGGCCCAGTTCGAAGACTTCGTGAAGCGCGCCGACGCCGCGCCGACCGAGGACGCCGTCTCGTTGTTGGACCGAGGCCTTGCGCTCTGGCACGGTCGGGCGTTCGCCGAGTTCGCCGACCGCACATTCGCACAGCCGGAAGCTGTGCGCCTCGATGAGCTACGGGCCATGGCCCGGGCATGGCGCGGCGAGTTGCTCATCGCCATCGGGCGCGCGGACGAAGCAATAGCCGACCTAGAGGCGCTGCTCGTCGAGAACCCGGAGCGCGAAGGCGCTCGCGCCGTGCTCATGCGTGCGCTCTATCGCTCGGGTCGGCATACGGAGGCACTGCGCGTGTATCAGGCGTGGCGTCGACATCTCGGCGAGGAGCTGGGCCTCGATCCGTCACCCGAGCTCAAGCTGCTCGAGCAGCAGATTCTGCAGCACGAGGTCGCGGGATCGGGCAGGCGCGAGTGGCACGCTGTGCCGCGACCGGTGACGATGTTCTTCGGGCGGGCTTCGGACGTCACAGAGGTTGACGATGCGCTCGAGCAGAGGCGCCTCGTCGTGCTGTGTGGTCCGGGCGGAGTCGGGAAGACCCGTCTGGCAGTCGAGGTCGCGGCTCGGGTGTCCCGCCGCTACCCGCACGGTGTCGCATTCTGCGATCTCTCCTCAGTCGCCCGCGGGGCCGACGTGGCGCGCGTGGTCAGCGCCGCCGTCGCGATGGAGGAGCGGGGGACCCGCGATCTGACCGACCAGCTCGTGGGCCACCTGCGAAAGCGCCGTTGCCTGCTAGTGATGGACAACTGCGAGCACGTGATCGACGCCGCCGCTCGCCTGGCCGCTCGACTGATCGAAAGCACTCCGCAGGCAGACGTGCTCGCGACGAGCCGGGAGCCGTTGGCCGTGCCGGGGGAGTTCGTCGTCAATGTCGCACCGCTGCCGACCGAAGGCACCGACACAGCCGCTGCGTCACTCTTCATCGACCGCGCTCGCGCCGCGCGACCCGGATTCAATGGCAGCGTTGGTCAGCTCGAGACGGTCAATGCCATATGTCGTCAGCTTGACGGGCTGCCGCTCGCGATCGAGCTCGCCGCTGCCCGTGTACGGAACTTGACCCTGCCCGATCTCGTCCGCGGCCTGGAGGACCGGTTCCAGCTGCTCGTCGGCCGCCGCCACGACGGTGAGCGTCACCGGTCGCTTCGGGCCGTGCTCGACTGGTCCTACGACATGTTGACTGCCAGCGAGCAGATGGTGTTTGACGAGCTGGCGGTGTTCTCTTCGTGGTTCGACCTCGACGACGCGCGATCGGTCTTCGCTGCCGATGCCGCATCGGACGCTGCGGCAGCCATCCTCCGGCTGGTGGATTGCTCACTTGTCGTGACTCGCCACGACGGCGATGTGACGGGCTACGCGCTTCTCGACTCGATGCGCAGCTACGGGGTCGATCAGTTGCGCTCGCGTCAGGGGCTCGATGCCGCGCGCGACCGTCACGCAGCCTGGGCGCTGACGCTGGCCGAGGACATGGCGCGTGGCCTCGCCGGTCCCGATGAAGGGCTTTGCGCGGCACGGGTAAGCCGCCACTTCGCCGAGTTCCGGGCCGCGCACGAATGGCTGGTGGGTCGCGATCCGCATCGGGCCTTGCGTCTGATCGCCGCCCTTCGCCCATATGCGATGTGGCGGCGTAACACAGAGGTCGGTCTATGGGCGGAGGTGTCCGCATCCGTCGCGAGCGGCACCGGAGACGAACTCCTTCCCGCGGTGCTGCTGTGCGCATTTGTCGGCGCATGGCAGCGCGGCGACTACGAGGCTGCGCAGGAGCTAGCGCGTAGCGCAGAGCAAGCAGTACGGCCGGCCGACCCTGCGGATGTCCCTTATGTAGTCGATGCTCTGGCGGACGTCGCCTTCTTCGCAGGGGACGTTGACGCCGCGGCGAGGCTGCATCGCCAGGCGGCTGAGCGTGCAATCGCTGCCGGCGACCTCCTCCAGGCGATGTGGACGCTCGGAAGCGTCAGCCATGCCCTCATGTACGGAGGTCGGCTAGCGGAGGCGCGCGCGGCGGCCGCGGAAACGATGGCTTTGGCAGAGCAATGCGGGAGCCCGACAGCACGCGCCATGCAGGAGTGGGTGCTTGGCGAGCTGGAAGCGTCGACGGACCTCGAGACCGCACAGGCGCACCTGGAGCAGGCGATAGACCTGGCTGCCTCTGCCGGCAGCCGGCAGATCGTCCTCGAGGCCGAGTACGGGCTGGCCATCGTCAAGTCTCGTCGAGGCGATGTCACTGGCGCGCTATCGCATTTTGAGGCCCTGCTGACCGACACCAGCGAGACGAAGACCGGGATCCTGCCTCGCGACCTCGTTCGGATCATCGAGGTGCTCGCACGGGCCGGATCACTCACAGATGCCGCGCTGCTCTGTGGGTCGGCCACCTCGTCCCGTCGCAGTGCTCGCCGATTTCCCGTAGCCGAGGCCACGCTCATGGACGTGCTGGCCCAGCTCCGTTCTGCCCTCGGGGTAGCGGAGATGCATCGCTTGACGGAGGAGGGCGCCGCTCTGGACGAGGAGGAGATCGTCACCGCTTCGCTCGAAGCCGTGCGGCGGGTGACACGCAAGTGACACGCCCGTCGCGCATGGTGACGACATGACCAAGACACAGATTTCCGTCCCCACCCAGACCCGCGCGCGGTTCGGCGGAGCCCTTCTCCAGCCGTCCGACGATGGCTACGACGACGCCCGCCGGATACACAACGGGATGATCGACAAGCGGCCCGGGCTGATCGCCCGGTGCAGCTCGACGGCCGACGTCGTCGAAGCCGTCGGGATCGGCCGCCGGGCCGGCGTTGAGGTTGCGGTGCGCGGCGGCGGTCACAACGTCGCCGGGAAAGCCGTGACCGATGGTGGGCTGATGATTGACCTGGCGCCGATGCGGGCCGTCGACGTCGACCCCACGTCCCGCACGGTCCGCGCCGAGGCCGGCGTGACCTGGGGCGAGCTCAACGACGCGGCCGCCATGCACGGCCTGGCCACAACGGGGGGTCAGGTGTCGACGACGGGCGTCGCGGGCCTCACGCTCGGCGGCGGGCTCGGGTACCTGATGGGCAAGCACGGCCTCGCCGCCGACAACCTGATCTCAGCCGAGGTGGTCACGGCGGCCGGCGATGTGCTGACCGCGAGCGAGGCGGACAACGAAGAGCTCTTCTGGGCCATCCGTGGCGGCGGCGGGAACTTCGGCGTGGTCACTGCGTTTACGTTCCGCGTCCATCCGCTCACCACGGTCCTGGGCGGCATCCTCGCCCACCCGCTCGCCGCCGGTGCGGAGGCCTTCGACGCCTTTCGCAAGTTCACCGCCGAGGCGTCGGACGACGTTGGCATCGCCTGCGGTCTCGTCCATGCACCTGATGGTTCGGGTCAGAAGATCGCCGCGATGCCGCTGTGCCACGCCGCGGACGACGAACAGCGGGCCGCTGCCGAACTCAAGCCGCTACGCGCGTTCGGCCCGCCGGTGCTCGATGTCGTCGACACCATGCCCTACCCCGTCGTGAACACCCTGTTGGACGGCGGGTTCCCGAAGGGCGCGCTGAGCTACTGGAAGTCCGCATTTCTCACCGAGCTGTCGGACGAGCTGATCTCGACCCTGGTGAATGCCTACACGCAGGTCCCCTCCCCGATGAGCGCGCTCATCGTGGAGCACCTTCACGGTGCGGCCACGCGTGTTGATCCCACCGCGACTGCTTACCCGCATCGCCAGGCGGGCTACAACGTGCTCGTCATCGCGCAATGGGCGGACCCCGCCGACACCCAAGCCAACATCGGCTGGGCCAGGACGACCTTCGACTCTCTCCGTCCGTACCTGACCGACCGGCGCTACATGAACTACATGTCCGCCGACGACGCCGGATTCGTGCGCGAGGCCTATGGCGCGAATTACGACCGTCTCGTCGCAGCGAAGCGCATGTACGACCCGGGCAATCTCTTCCGCCTCAACCAGAACATCGCGCCGTAGCTCGGTCTCGCTTGGTGGCCGCACGGGCGGCATCGCAGCGACGGTGAACGACGCGATGTTGTGCCCGAGTGCTAGCAGGCGGAGCTGCAGCGCGGTTCGTCAGTGCCCGCGCGCTGCCGCGCGGCGCGCACGGCGCGCGCCGGGGAGCTTTGCCCGCGGGCTCGCCACGAGTCGAGGTAGGGCCAGGGGTAGACGACCCCGCGGCGCACCCACCAGATGCCGTCGCGGGTCGGCCAGGAGATGCCGAAGTGCAGGTGCGTCGCTATGCCGCGCGCCGACCCGGTGTTGCCCACCTCGCCGAGCCGCGTGCCCGCCGCGACGCGTACGCCGGGGGCGATCCCGGCGGCGATCGACTGCAGGTGCGAGCCGTAGTAGCGCACACCGTCGTCGCCGACGACGGACACCGACAGCCCGCCACGGTCAGCGCCGCGGTTGGTTGTCGACGCCCAGCGGTCGACCCGGCTGACCTCGTCGACGACGCCGTCGACCGGCGCGACGTAGGCGCAGCCGCGCGCCGCGAAGATGTCGGTGGCGGGGTAGTCGTGATGGCTGCGCCCGTACGACGTGGCGCACGCCGCGACCGGGAAGCGGTATGAGACGCGCCCTGGCGGCGGTGCGGCGAGCGGCGGGCGTGCGACCGCGCTCGCTGGCGGGCGCGCGCCGTAGGAGGGCTCGGCCGTGCGCGACGGCACGATGTGGACGGGCGGCAGCGGACCGAGCGACGGGCTCGCGATGCTGACGGCGGGCGCGGGCGACGCGACGTGATTGGTTGGCCCACCGCCGCAGCCCGCAACGACGGCGCCGACGAGGATTAGCGGCGCGAGTCGCCGGCGGTGCGCCACGTCGAGCGATGCTACGGCGGGAGCGGCCCGCCGTAGCATGTGGACCGGCTTCCCCGCCGGCACGCCGTGAGGCGCATGCTGGACGTCGACATCGAGACGACGAGGGGACCCGTGGCCGGGCGCATCCGCGACGAGGACATCGCCATCGTCCGCGAGCGGTCGACGATCGACGCGGTCGTCGGTGAACACCTCCAGCTGCGCAATGCCGGCGGCGGCGAGCTCAAGGGCCTCTGCCCGTTCCACGACGAGAAGACGCCGTCGTTCCATGTCGCGCCGGCCCGCGGCGTCTTCCACTGTTTCGGCTGCGGCGAGGGCGGCGACGTCATCGACTTCGTCCGCAAGCTCGAGCACCTGAGCTTCACCGAGGCCATCGAGCATCTCGCCGGCCGCGCCGGTGTCGAGCTGCACTACGAGGGTGGCACCGCGAGCGCGCGCGGCAGCACGGGCCAGCGCCAGCGGCTCGTCGAGGCACACGTCGCGGCGCAGGCCTACTACGCCGAGCGGCTGCACACCGACCCGGAAGCGAGCCCGGGGCGCACCTTCCTCCATGAGCGCGGTTTCGACGAGTCGGTCGCGACGACCTACGGCGTCGGGTTCGCGCCCAACTCCTGGGAAGCCTTGACCAAGCACCTCGCCGGCCGCGGGTTCACGCGCGAGGAGCTGCTGGCCGCCGGTCTGGTGTCGCAGGGACAGCGCGGCGTGATCGACCGGTTCCGCGGGCGACTGATGTTCCCGATCGCCGACATCACCGGCGACATCATCGGCTTCGGCGCGCGCAAGCTGCTCGAGAGCGACAACGGTCCGAAATACCTCAACACGCCAGAGACGCCGATCTACAAGAAGAGCCATGTGCTCTACGGCGTCGACCGCGCGAAACGCGAGATCGCACGTCGACACCAAGCGGTGATCGTCGAGGGCTACACCGACGTCATGGCGTGTCACCTCGCCGGTGTCCCGACGGCGGTGGCGACGTGTGGGACGAGCTTCGGCAGCGACCACATCGCCGTCATTCGCCGGCTGCTCATGGACCAGGACGAGTTCCGCGGC
>JBHELW010000257.1:0-3708 GCA_046262915.1 Mycobacteriales bacterium
GCGTGACGGCGATGCCGAGCGCAGCGATCGTGCTCGCGGTGCTCCCTGTCGAAACGATCTCCACGCCGGCGTCAGCCAGGCCGCGCGCGAGCGTGTCGAGCCCGGCCTTGTCGTAGACGCTCACCAGGGCGCGCCGAACCGGCAGCCGCGTCACACGAACACCACCCGTCGACCGTCGATGCGGTAGTCCTCCGTCACCAGTCGATGGACGGTGTCGACGAGCAGCGGTCGCTCGACCAGCTTGATCCGCTCGTGCAGGCTCTCCGCGTCGTCATCCGGTACAACGGGGACGGCGGCCTGCGCGATGATCGGGCCGGAGTCGACGTCGTCCGCCGCGAAGTGCACGGTGACCCCGGTGAGCCGGACGCCGTGCTCGAGCGCCTCCGGCACTGCGTGCGCTCCGGGGAAAGCCGGCAGCAGGGCGGGGTGCGTGTTGATCGTCGGGAACTGGCTGACGACCCAGCCCGCGAGGATCTTCATGTATCCCGCCAGCACGACCAGGTCCGGCGCGAACGACGCGATGGCCTTCGCGACGCGCTCGTTAAACACGTCGCGGTCGGGGGCGTCGGCAAGGCGCACGACGAACGCCGGGATACCGGCCGCCGCGGCGCGACGTAGCCCGCCGATGTCCGACCGGTCGGCCCCAACGGCGACGACTTGCGCGCCGTAGTCGGGCTCGCGACAGGCGTCGAGCAGCGCCTGCAGGTTGCTGCCTTCGCCCGAAACGAGGACCACGAGGCGTGCGGTCATGCGACTCCTGGCCTACCGGACGGCTTCTGCTCGGCGCGCGGGGAAGGCGACGGAGACCGCCAGATGCTTGCAATGGGCTCTGCCGCGCCCAACGATAGCCGCACGGCGCGGCTCACCGCGCCCCCGACCCGGGGGATCCCGTTGACGACGACACCGCCCGGCCCGTACGACCCGACCGAACCTGCCGAGCAGAGCGGCACGCCCGGTTACGGCGCGCCGCCGCCGCCGAGCTATCAGCCGCCGCCGCCACCACCGCCGCCGCCGCCCGCAGGTGGCGGGTATCCGCCGCCACCCCCACCGGGTGGGGGCTACGGCGCGCCAGCGCAGCCGCCCGCGCCGCCGCAGTACGGCAACGCGCCAACGGGCTACGCCGCGCCGCAGCCTCCGCCGCCGGCCGCCCCGCCGGCGCAGTTCGGCAACGTCGCCCCCACGTTCAGCGGAGCCGCGCCGGCAGCGGAGGCACGCGCCGCGACGACCAACGACTGGGTAGTCATCGGCGCGGGCGCTGTTGTGTTCATCAGCATGTTCCTCGCCTGGTACGGCGTGAACGGTCTGCTCGGTGTCGACGTCAGCGTCAGCGGGTGGAGCACGGGATTCGCCGGCTGGTTCGGTGGGCTCCTGTGCACCGCGGCGGCGGTCTACCTGGCCCTGCGGATCTTCGCCAACGTCGACATCCCGACTGGGCCGCTCGGTCCGCGCGTCGTCGCGCTCGGGCTGGCCGGGCTCGGCACGATTCTCATCGTGCTCCGCTTTATCACCTACCCGCGCCTCGGCGGCGCCGTCGGAGCGAAGTACGGCATCTTCATCGCGATCCTCGCCGGGATCATCGAGACCGCGTTCGCCTGGCTCGCGTTCCGCGCGTCCGGCGAACCGCTCCCCGGGCGCGCGTCGACTGGGTAACCGTTCGGCTCGTCAGTCGATGCTGGCCCCGGCCATAACGCCGGCGATGATCGCCAGCAGCAACGTGCCGACCCCGATCCAGCCGAGCACGATGCCGGCCGTCGCCATCCCGCCGCCAGCTTCGCGGCGCTCGGCGATCTGCCGTTTTGCGATGTAACCGAAGACCAGCGCGAGCACACTGCCGATCCACCAGATCCACAGGATGCCGAGCACCATCGACGCGATCGCCAACCCGTTCGTACGGGACGACGCCTGGTAGTGCGCCGGCGGGAAGCCGTACGGCGTCGGGTAGCCCGGCGGCGCTGGCGGCGGCTGACCGTAGGGCGGCGGAGTGCCCCAGCCCTGCTGCCCTGGCGGCGGCGGGCTGCCCCAGCCGGGCGGTGCGGGGGGCTGTGGCGCCGGCGCGCCGGGCGGTGGTGCCTGCCAGGGAGACTCGCCGATCGGTCCGTCGGTCATGTCGACCCCTCCGCTTCTGCCGGGCGCAACGCTACCGACTTCGCGTGCGTGACCTGCGGGGAGCTTCGCGTCGTAGCACTGCCACCGGGACGCCGCACGCGACAACCCAGGTGAACGTTGCAAGGCCGACGCTCCACGGCGCCGGGCCGGTAATCCGTAGCCGTTCGGGGCCCGCGGCGCCCCCCGACGCCCAGGCCAACGCCGTGACCGCGACGGCCGCGAGGCACGCGCTCGCCGCAACGAGCGCGGCCAGCCGGACCGCGGTCGCCGCGCGTTCGCGGCGGCGAACGACGGCAGCAGCAGCGACCGCCGCCGCGATCGGCACGACCAGCGCCGCCCACGCCAACAGCGGCATCGCCGCGCCGGACGGCAGCCCGGCGAGCAAGGGCAGCGCGGGCACGGCGCCGAGCCGCAGCGCTCCGGGTGCGACGACCGTCGCGGTGCCGACGGCGAAGCCCGGGCCGAGCGTGAATGCGCTCCCCCAGACCACCGCGTTCGGAACCAACGCCAGCGAACACAAGAGCAGCCCCGCCGCTCCGACGGCTCCCGGCGCGACGGCGTTCGACAGCTCGACCGCCCGCCCGCCGTGCCCGATCAGCGCGAGCATGCCGAGCACCCCGCCGCCCGCGACCAGTACGAGGAGACCGACGCCCGCGGCGCACACCGCGGTGACGACGGGGGCGGGCAGCACGCTCGCCGCCCGACGCGCCCCGAAGCCATGCAGCGCCCCGACCCCACCGGCGACCAGCGCGAAGCCCAGTGCGGCGACGAGGGCGCGCATCGCATCGACATGGACCTGCGAAGTGCTCGCCACGACCGCGACCGTGGCCACGACCGTCGCGTAGGGGACGGCCGCGGCTACCGCGCAGGCGCCGGCGCCGGCCAGCGAAGAGGGGGCCAGTCGACGGACCACCGTGCCGACCGCGCGCATGTGCAGCGTCGCGGCGAGCAGTGATACGCCGAGCGGCGCGAGCGTCACGCGCGCGCCGGCCACCTGGAGTGGCACCCGGTGGCCGAGCAGCCACAGCTGCGCACCGGTCCGCAACGCGGCGTCACTGCTCGCGCCCGAGTGCGCGTCAGCCGCCCATGCCAGCAGGACGACGGCCTCGAGGACAACCAAGCCGGTGAGCGCAGCAAACAACGCGCCGCCGACCACAACACCGACGGCCGGCTCGGGCTTGGGCTGGGCTGCCCGCGGTGCGGCGCTCGCAGCCCGCGGCCGCACCAGCGTCTGAGTCACAGCATCGGACTGTCGCACGTCCGCGGGCCAGTCGCGGCCGGTGACACGCGCTAGCGCGCGCGCATCAGCGCCGCCATGAGCTCGGCCGTCTCCGTCGGCGTCTTACCGACGCGGACGCCCACCTTCTCCAGCGCTGCCTTCTTGGCCTCCGCCGTACCGCTCGAGCCGCTGACGATCGCGCCGGCATGGCCCATGGTCTTGCCCTCCGGCGCGGTGAACCCCGCGATGTAGCCGACGACCGGCTTGCGGATGTGCTCAGCAATGTGCTCGGCTGCGCGCTCCTCGGCATCGCCGCCGATCTCGCCGATCATCACGATCGCCTCGGTCTCGTCGTCGGCTTCGAATGCGTCGAGGCAGTCGAT
>JBHELW010000258.1:0-12414 GCA_046262915.1 Mycobacteriales bacterium
TCGCAAGAGCCCTGGGCGCTTGCGCTCGGGGTTCCGACGTTTCGAGGAGTGCACGCGCATGCCCGCCGTCGTGCTCGTGGGCGCCCAGTGGGGCGACGAGGGCAAGGGCAAGGCCACCGACCTGCTGGGCGACCGGGTCGACTTCGTCGTGCGCTACCAGGGCGGCAACAACGCCGGCCACACGGTCGTCATCGGCGCGGAGACCTACGCGCTCCACCTCGTCCCGAGCGGCGTGCTTTCGCCCGACGTCGTTCCGGTCATCGGCAACGGCGTGGTCGTCGACCCGGGCGTCCTCATCGAGGAGATGGACTACCTCGAGGGTCGCGGCATTTCTTGTGCGCGGCTGCTGGTCAGCGCCAACGCGCACCTCGTCATGCCGCACCATCGGGCGCTCGACCGCGTGACGGAGCGCTACCTCGGCAACGCGCGGATCGGCACGACCGGGCGCGGCATCGGGCCGTCCTACGGCGACAAGCTCGGCCGCGTCGGCATCCGCGTGCAGGATCTCCTCGACCCCGGCATCTTCCGGCAGAAGCTAGAGCTGGTGCTGCGCGAGAAGAACCAGGTGCTGACGAAGGTCTACAACCGGACGCCGATCGTTCTCGACGACGTTGTGACGGAGTACCTCGGCTACGCCGAGCGCCTTCGCCCACACATCGCGGACACCGCCCTCGTTCTGCACCGCGCACTCGACGAGGGCAAAGTGGTGCTGCTTGAGGGCAGCCAGGGCACGCTGCTCGACGTAGACCACGGGACGTATCCGTTCGTCACGTCGAGCAACCCGACGGCTGGCGGCGCGTGCGCGGGCTCGGGGATCCCGCCGACGCTTATCACCAGCGTCGTCGGCATCGTCAAGGCCTACACGACCCGCGTCGGTGCGGGGCCGTTCCCGACCGAGCTCGAGGGCAAGCTCGCCGAGGAGCTGCGCACCGCGGGTGGGGAGTACGGCGTGACCACGGGACGGCCACGCCGCTGCGGGTGGTACGACGCCGTCATCGCGCGTTACGCGACGCGCGTCAACGGGCTGACCGACCTCTTCCTGACGAAGCTGGACGTGCTGTCGGGGTATGACCGGGTGCCTGTCTGCGTCGCCTACCGCCTCTCCGACGGCAGCGTCGTCGACGAGATGCCGATGACGCAGACCGACTTCCATCACGCGGAACCTGTCTTCGAGGAGCTGCCGGGCTGGGGCGAGGACATCACCGGTGCGCGCGAGTTCGACGAGCTGCCGAAGAACGCGCAGTCCTACGTCAAGGCCGTAGAGCAGATGTCCGGGGCTCGGGTGTCCGCCGTCGGCGTCGGACCGGGACGCGACCAGACCCTGCGCTTGCACGACGTGGTGTGATGCCGGCGTGATGAGTGCTACGGCGGAGGGGTGCGCATGAGCACGCGACGTTTCCTCGCGGCGGTGACCGCGGCGCTCGGCGCGGGCGCGCTCGCCACGTTGCCGACCCCCACCGTGGCCCCGGCGGCCGCGCTGACGATCGCGCCCCCGCGGCAGGTGTGGAACAAGCCCGTCATGGTGCATCGCACACTCGCGCACCGCGAGACGAGCCTGGCGCTCGATCCGGTGGACCCGAACATGCGCTTCATCTGCGACCCGTCCGGTGTGCCGCAGACCGACTACAACCAGTCCTACTTCCATGTGTCGAAGACCGCCGGGAAGCTGTGGTCGCCGCTGCGCGTGGAAACCTCGGGCACCGACACGCGTAGCTACGCATTCGAGGGCGGCGACTGCGACGTCGCGTTCGATGCGGGCGGGACGATGTACTCCGCCGACACCTGGCTCGGCGACCTCTCCGTCGGACACAGCCTGGACCGCGGCGACACCTGGTCGGGCACGTCGCTGGCGGTCACGTCGCCGATCGTGGACCGCCCCTGGTTGGTGGGCGGACCGAAAGGGACCATCCACGTCTCCTACCAGGACGTGCAGTGCTGCATGCCATCAGCGATCTGGTACACGCGCTCCACGGACTTCGGTGAGACGTTCGCGCCGGCCGTGCCCGTGACGGGCGTCTCGCCCGACGGCGCCTACACGTGGGAGGGCAACTACGTCGTGTCGCCCGAGGGCGACAGCGTCTACCTCGTCTACACGCGACGCCTGGAGAGCGGACTCGCCAATGTCATGACGTCGACTCCCGAGACGGTGTGGGTGGCGATCAGCCACGACTCGGGCCTGACGTGGACGCAGCATCTGGTCGCCTCGATGCCCGACGCGGCCAGCTATCTTTACCCGAGCATCGCCATGGACGCGGGGGGCTTCCTGCACGTCGTCTTCGCGTCGAAGACCGAGACCGACCAGCCGGTCTGGTACGCGTTGTCGACCAACCACGGGGACTCGTGGTCGACGCCGACACCGCTCATGCGCAAGGTCGCGGCGTATGGCCCGTGGGTCGCCGGCGGGCGCAAGGGCGAGGCCGCGATCGTCTGGTACGGCAGCCCTAACCCGAAGGCGACCGAGACCACCGACACCAACTGGTACTTCTACTGGGCGCGCGTCACCGGGGCTGGCTCGCGGCGGCCCGAGGTCACCGGCGGCCGCACGACGCGCAAGCCGATCTTCAGCGGGCGGTCCGGGGTTCCGGAGTTCGAGATGGTCCGGCTCGACCGAAACGGGCTGATGCATCTCGGGATGAGCGCCTACTGGAATGGCGACGGCAAGCGCGCGCACTGGGCGGTCTTCTACCAGTCGCAGGCCCGGTAGCGCGCGACCGCCTGACCCGGTGAGCCCAGCGTGAGGGTGCTCGTCATCGGTTCCGGCGCGCGCGAGCACGCCCTCTGCCGTGCGCTGGCGGCGGACCCAGCTGTCGACACGCTCGACTGCGCACCGGGCAACGCCGGTACGGCGGAGCTCGCGGAGTCGCACGCGCTTGACGTCAGCTCGCCGCCGGCGGTCGCCGAGCTAGCGGAGCGACTCGACGCCGACCTCACGGTGATCGGCCCGGAAGCGCCGTTGGTGGCGGGCGCAGCGGACGAGCTACGGCGCCGGGGGCGTCCCGTCTTCGGCCCGAGTGCTGACGCCGCCGCGCTCGAGGGTTCCAAGGCCTTCGCCAAGTCGGTGATGGCCGCCGCCGGCGTGCCGACGGCGGCGGCCGATGCCTGCGCCGACGCGGCGTCCGCGCTGGCCGCCCTCGAGCGGCGCTCCCCGCCGTACGTCGTCAAGTACGACGGCTTGGCGGCCGGCAAGGGCGTCACCGTCACTGACGACGTCGGGGTCGCGCGGCGCGCGGTTGCCGACGCGTTCGCGGGTGCGTTCGGCGCGGCCGAGCGCGTCGTCGTCGAGGACTACCTCGCCGGTCCCGAGGTGTCGGTCTTCGCGGTGTGCGACGGCGAGCACGCGATCGCGCTGCGCTCGGCCCAGGACTTCAAGCGCGTCGGCGATGCCGACACGGGCCCGAACACCGGCGGGATGGGTGCCTACTCACCGCTCGATTGGGTGCCCGCGGAGCTCTCGTCCCAAATCACCCAGACTGTCCTGCTGCCGACGCTCGCGGAGATGCGCCGCCGTGGTGCGCCTTTCCAGGGGTTGCTCTACGCCGGGCTGGCGCTCACCGCGGACGGCCCACAGGTCGTCGAGTTCAACGTGCGCTTCGGCGACCCCGAGACCCAGGTCGTGGTCGCCGGGCTGCAGGACGCGCTCTCCTACGTCAAGGTCGGCACCGGGTTGCGGACCCAGATCTCGCCGGGTCACCCGGCGCAGCCCGCAGCGGTCAACGTCGTGATGGCGGCGCCCGGCTACCCGGGTTCCGTGACAACCGGAGCGCCGATCGCGGGTCTGGAAACGGTGCGGGCGCGCACCGACGCGTTCGTCCTCCACGGGGGCACTGAGCGCCGCGACGGTGAGGTCGTGACCGCCGGGGGACGCGTGCTCTCCGTGGTCGGATTGGGCACGACGGTGGCCGACGCGAGAGAATCGGCGTACGACGCGGTCGCCTGCCTGTCCTTCCCCGGCGCCCACTACCGTCGCGACATTGCGCTCCTCGCCGTTCAGGGCGAGGTGGCGGTACCGACCCGACCGTGATCCCGGAGGTTCCTGTGGCTGAAAGCCTCGCCGACGACGAAGCGACACCGCGCGTCTCGATCATCTACGGATCGGTGAGCGACCACGACACGATGGCGCAGGCCGGCGCGATGCTCGAGCGGTTCGGCGTGACCTACGACGAGGTGTCGATCTCGGCGCACCGGGCGCCGCGCCGGCTGCTCGACTGGCTGTCCGATCTCGAGGTGCGCGGTGTGGAGGTCGTCATCGCCGGAGCCGGCATGTCGGCCGCACTGCCGGGCGTCGTCGCCGCCCACACCGTGCTGCCGGTCATCGGTGTCCCGATCCGCGGTGGCGCGCTCGACGGTCTCGACTCGCTGCTCGCGATCGCGCAGATGCCACCCGGGGTACCGGTTGCGTGTGTCGGTCTGGACAACGCGAAGAACGCCGCGGTGCTCGCCGTACAGATCCTCGCGGTGAAGGACGCCGACCTGCGCGCCCGGCTGTGGAAGTTCAAGGACGACTTCGAGCAGGCCACCGTCACGTGACGTCGGCGCCGCGATGATCCCGCGCTACACGCTCCCCGAGATGGGGCGGGTGTGGTCCGACGCGCACAAGTACGAGCTGTGGTGCCGCGTCGAGACGCTCGTCCTCGAGGCGCATGCGGCGGCAGGTGTCGTGCCCGCCGACGCGGTCGCGCCGGTGCGCGCCGCGCCGCCGCCCGAGCCGGCGGCCGTCGACGCCATCGAGGCGACGACGCAGCACGACGTCATTGCTTTTCTCACCGCGTGGGCGGACAACACCGAGCCGCGCTCGGCGGCCGCCTACGTGCACTTCGGGATGACGTCGAGCGACCTGCTCGACACCGCGCTCGCGCTGCAACTGGTCGAGGCGACCGACCTGCTCCTCGCGAGGGCCGATGCGCTCGTCGCGGCCCTTCGCGACCTGGGCCTCGCGCACCGCGGCACCGTCAAGGTCGGTCGCACGCACGGAGTGCACGCGGAGCCCGACACGTTCGGGCACACGGTCGCTAACTTCGCGTTCGCCTTGGCGCGCTCGCGGGACCGGCTACTCCGGGCGCGCACCGCGATCGCGGTCGCGAAGATCTCCGGCGCCGTCGGGACCTACTCCAACATCGACCCAGCCGTCGAGGAGCACGTCGCGCGCGAGCTCGACCTGCAGCCCGCCGCGGTCGCCACGCAAGTCGTCATGCGCGACGGGATCAGCGAGTGGACGGCCGCGCTCGCCATTCTCGTGACGGTGTGCGAGGCCGTAGCGCTCGAGGTGCGTCACGGGCAGCGCACCGAGGTGCGCGAGCTCGAAGAGCCGTTCGGCGCCGGCCAGAAGGGGTCGAGCGCGATGCCGCACAAGCGCAACCCCATCCTCTGCGAGCGGATCTGCGGGCTGGCTCGCGTCGTGCGCGCGCACGTCGTCCCGGTGCTCGAGGGCATCCCGCTGTGGCACGAGCGGGACATCAGTCACTCCTCGGTCGAGCGCATCGCGTTGCCGGACGTCGCGATCGGGACCGACTATCTGCTGCACCTGACGAGCAAGCTCGTCACCGGGCTGACCGTCAACGCCGAGCGGATGCGCCACAACCTGGACGCGACCGGTGGGCTGATCTATACCAGCGCCGTGCTGCTGGAACTGGTCGACGCCGGGCTCTCGCGGGAGGATGCGTACGCGGTCACGCAGGCAGCCGCGATGGAGAGCTGGTCATCCGGCGTTCCGTTCCGCGACACCTTGCGCAAGCACCCCGAGGCTGACGCGTTGACCGACGTGCGCCTCGAAGAGGTCTGCCGACCTGAGCGCTACCTGGCCCGACTCGCACCCGTTTTCGACCGACTGGAGGCACTGACGTGAGCCCGCTCGCTGACGAATTCGGTGGTCTTGACCACATCGGCTCGGGCAAAGTGCGCGAGCTGTTCGCGATCGGTGACGACGCGATCCTGCTCGTCGCGTCGGATCGCATTTCCGCGTTCGACGTGGTCTTGCCGGATCCGATACCCGACAAGGGCGCGGTGCTGACGGCGTTGTCCCTGTGGTGGTTCGACCAGCTGTCCGACGTCGTTCCCAACCACCTCATCACCGCGCGCGTCGACGACTACCCAGCTGCGTTGCAGCCTTACGCCGAGCAGCTGCGCGGCCGCTCGATGCTTTGCAAGCGGCTCGAGATGGTGCCGGTCGAGTGCGTCGCCCGCGGCTACCTCTCCGGCTCGGGGTGGAAGGACTACCAGCGCACTGGCTCCGTGTGCGGGATCGCGCTGCCCACCGGGCTCGTGGAGAGCGACAAGCTGCCCGAGCCGATCTTCACGCCGTCGACCAAGGCGACCGAGGGCCACGACGAGAACATCTCGGAGGCAGCTGCGGCCGCCGCCGTAGGCGCCGAGACCGTCGCAGAGCTCAAGCGGCTCACCCTCGACATCTTTGGTCGCGCGCAGGCGCTCGCGTTGCAACGCGGCATCCTCATCGCGGACACGAAGTTCGAGTTCGGGCGCGATGCCGACGGCACGACGACGCTCGGCGACGAGGTGCTGACTCCGGACTCGTCCCGCTTCTGGCCGGCAGACGAGTACAAGCCGGGAACCGGGCAGCCGTCCTACGACAAGCAGTACGTGCGCGACTGGCTCAAGGAAGCGGGCTGGAACATGGAGCCACCCGCGCCGCGGCTGCCCGCCGACGTCGTTGCGGCCACGCGGGAGAAGTACGTCGAGGCCTACGAGCGGCTCACCGGGCTGTCCTTCGACGACTACCTGCGGGGTGCGTGAGTGGGACGCGTCGTCGTAGACGTGCTGCTCAAGCCGGAGATCCTCGACCCGCAGGGCCAGGCGGTGCTGAACGCCCTGCCGACGCTCGGCGTCACGGGGGTCTCCGCGGTGCGGGTCGGGAAGCACTTCGAGATCGAGCTCGATGGCGCGGTCGATGACACGCGGCTCGCCGCCGTGCAGGCGATGTCCGAGCAGTTGCTCGCGAACCCGGTGATAGAGGAGTTCACCGTCCGCGTCGACGGTTAGCGCGGCCGCGCGGCTGAGTCCGCGTCCGCCCACATCTTGGCTGCGCGCACCCGAAGACGTGGCACCCGGCTCTGACGATGGCAGCCCATCCCCCGCTGCCTCGGAGGAACCAATGAAGCGGCTGCTCGCCGGCTGTGTCCTCGTCCTCGCGGCCCTGCCCGCCTCGGCCATGACGTCATCGCGGGTGCCGGTCTACATCGTCACCGTTGCCCCCGGCGCCGACCCACGTGCGGTGGCGCGCGCGATCAACGCCGAACCGCGCTACGTCTACCTGCACACCCTCCGCGGGTTTGCCGCGGCCCTGTCGCGGCAGCAGCTCGCTGGCATCCGCCGTACGCCGGAAGTTCTCGCCGTGGAGTCCGACCAGCCGGTGCGTGCAGAGACGACGGAATACACCGACAGTTCCGGCCAGCCGTGGGGGCTCGACCGCATCGACCAGCGCGCGCTCCCGCTGACCGGCCGCTTCACCTATTCCGCGACCGGCGCCGGGGTCAACGCCTACATCATCGATACGGGCATTGACACGACACATCCCGACTTCACCCGGCGCGCGACGGTCGCCTATGACGCGCTCGGCGGCGACGGCATCGACTGCAATGGGCATGGCACGCACGTCGCCGGAACGGTCGGCGGCCGTCGCTACGGCGTCGCGAAGGCCGTCAGCCTGCTCGCCGTACGCGTCCTCGACTGCTCCGGCAGCGGGGACAGCGCCGCGATCATCGCCGGCGTGGACTGGCTGACCGCGCACTTCGTCGCACCGGCGGTCGCGAACCTCTCGGTCGGCGGCGGCATCTCGCCCGCGCTCGACACGGCCGTTCGCGACCTCGCCGAGGCTGGCGTGTTCATCGCGGTGGCCGCGGGCAACGCGGCGACCGACGCCTGCACGGTCTCGCCGGCGCGGGTGCCGGCCGTGGTCACCGTCGCCGCCGCCGATCGCAGCGACCGGCGCGCGCCGTTCTCCAACCACGGTCGCTGCGTCGACCTCTACGCGCCGGGCGTCCGGATCCGCTCCGACTGGCTCGGGGGCGGGACGCGGACACTCGACGGGACGTCGATGGCGGCGCCGCACGTGACGGGCGTGGCCGCTCTCTACAAGAGCGCGCGCGGCGACGCCTCTACCGCGATCGTCGCAAGTTGGACCACCGGCAACGCGACGCGGTCAACGATCAGCGACAACGTCGTCGGCACACCAAACCGCCTGCTCTATACGGTCCATTTGTGAGTGCCGCACGGCCGTGGCCACGGCTCTCGCCGGCTGCTCACGCTGATTCTCGGGCGGTGTTGCGTTGTCTGCACTGGCGTTCGGCGTCCCGCTCGGCGTGAAACGGCTGTGGTTACCGCATCACCGGCCGACGCGAACGCAGCTCGGGTCGCCAGCTCGGTAGGCCCGGGTGCTGATTGCGCGGTCGACGTCGTCAGTGAAGCCAGGAAGTCCGTCGCGCACGCCGACTTCGACGTGGCTCCAGGCGAGGAGCTGGTAGAGCCGCGTGCCAGGGGTGATTGGCTCGTAGTTCTGGAAGGTTGCCAACGAGGTGCTCATGCGCACCTCGTTGTGCACTTCGTCAAGCGTCGTTGTTCCGGACCCGATCCGCGTTCCGGCGCTCACTGAGACTGCGCCCGGGTCGGCTCCGCCAGCGGCGATTGATACGTGAGCGTCTGCTGGGCCGCTCGGATATACCGGGGCCCAAACCACAAACCTGGTCTCGTGAACGCTGAAGAAGAGCCAGAAAGCTTGGCCGGTGACATCGCCTGACAGTGGCGGTGAAAGCTTGCGTAGCCGCAGCACCACGGTCAGATGCTTCCGGTCAGTCGCAACGTCGGCGGAGACCAAGTCCAACGACGGGTCTCTCCCGTCCGCCTTGAGGCGGTTCGTCTCGTCACCGACTGGGTCGGTGACGAGACGACACACCTTCGTTGTCGCGAGAGAATGGTCCGTCGCGAGCAGGCTGGTCAGCAGCATGATGATCGATGCCAAGTGCCGCTGGCGAAAACGCGGAAACCCGCTCAAACCGACGGTCCTCTCGAGAACCCACGCGCCGGCTCTTGAATTCGGTCGCGATGGCGACGCGGTGGAACCTGGCCCGGCCGTAGGCCAGCTGCGTGGTTTGATCTCCGGCTAGTAGCAGCGACCAAAACCGCCGCCATGCACGTCTGGGTACAGGTAAAGAGCGTATCCGACGTAGATCCGGCCAATGCACTCGCTCGTACCGGACCCGTTGATGCTGTATGAAACGGACTCGGCACTTTGGATCCCGGCACCGGTGCCGCCCGGCGGACTGTATGTCCCGGGATCGGCGTCAGCGCACACATAGTCGACGGATCCCACGTCGGTCAGACACGCGGCCTGAGCTGGCGCTGCCGTTGCGAATCCCGCCGTTACCAGCGCCCCCGTACAAGCCATCCCTGCGAGTGTCCGTTGTAGAAGCACGTGCTTACCCTCCATCCTGCGCGACACCGCTGCCGCGCGCGCTGCTCACCGTTTACCCACATCCACCCCGTTGTCAAGTCTTCGCCCACATACGGAAAGACGAGGTATGACAACAATCTGGCGAATCGTGGCCGTCCGCCAGTTTCGACCCTTTCACGCGATATGAGCGCGTCCGACGTCGACTCGACGCCATCACTCGTTCGGCGCCCATGGCCGCGACTGCCGGCCTGGTTCTGGGCCGGCGTTGCTGTCGCGACGATCGGGTTCGTGGCACTGCTGGTGGTAATCCTGCGCATCGTCGGCGAGCCGCGCGACCAGCCGCTGTTCGCTCGCCGCACGCCGCCCGGGGCGGCTGAGTCGCACGACGTCGGCAAGCTCGTGCTGTCCACGCGACCGCCCGTGCCGGTCCGGTGCGGGGCGATCATCGGGCTGCGGGTCGCGGGCGACGTGCGCGAGACGCCGCTGCTCACCGAGGCTCTCGGCGGGCTGTGCGAACGGCTCGGCTCCGTCGACCCAGAGCTCGGGCGGCGCATCGCGGTGGCCGCCGGCCGGCGCGCCATCATCAGCTTCGGGGTGTTCCGACGAACCGGAGACGACTCGACGACCCTCGCCGCGCAGCCACCGCGCATCGTGGTCAACAACCGCTTCCTCAACGGGACGTTCAAGGGTTTCCTCGCCCCGGTGCTCGCGCATGAGCTCTGGCACGCGGGCACCGCGGTGGTCACCGCGGCCGACGAGCTCGGCGCCCGCCGTATCGAGGCGGCGGTCTGCGACCTGATCCCGAGCAGCAGCGTCTCGCGCAGCTGCTCCGACGCCCGCGCCATCGTCGCGGTTGGAGCCGACGAGGCCGTGCGCCGGCTGCGCGCGTCGGGATATCGCTGACCGACGTCGTCGGTAGACTGCACTCACCGCAAGCCGCCGACTCCAGCCGTGGAGCCCCGTCATGCCGGCCCGTGTGGGCGTCGTCACCTTCCCGGGGTCGCTGGACGACCGCGATGCGCTGCACGCCGTAGAAGTTGCGGGCGGGGAGCCAGTCTCGCTGTGGCACGCGGAGGCGAGCGTGCGCGGCGTCGACGCGGTCATCCTGCCGGGCGGGTTCTCCTACGGCGACTACCTCCGCTGCGGCGCGATCGCGCGCTTCTCGCCGGTCATGGACGCGGTCGCCGACTTCGCCCGCGACGGCGGGCCCGTGCTCGGTATCTGCAACGGGTTCCAGGTGCTCTGCGAGTCGCACCTGCTGCCCGGCGCGCTGCTGCGCAACGAGCAGCGGCGGTTCACCTGTCTCGACCAGCGGCTGCGCGTCGAGAACCCCAAGACCGTGTGGACGACCGCCTACGACGAGGGCGCGGAGATCACGGTCGCCATCAAGAACGGAGAGGGTCGCTACTACGCCGACGAGCGCACTCTCGACGCGCTGGAGGCCGACGGTCGCGTCGTCTTCCGCTACGTCGGTGACAACCCCAACGGCTCCGCGCGCGACATCGCCGGTATCACCAACGACGGCGGCAACGTCGTCGGCCTGATGCCGCACCCGGAGCACGCGGTGGAGGCACTCACCGGCTCCGGCACCGACGGCTTCGGCGTGTTCGAGAGCCTGCTCTCCGCGACCGCGGCGCTGGCCACGGGTTGACCACCCAACCGTTCGCCGAGCTCGGCCTGAAGGACGACGAGTACGAGCGCATCCTCGACATCCTCGGTCGACAGCCGAGCGACGAAGAGCTCGCGATGTACGCGATCATGTGGAGCGAGCACTGCTCCTACAAGAGCTCGCGCGTGCATCTGCGGCGCTTCGGCGGACATCAGGAGAGCCCGCGCATCCTGGCGGGTATCGGCGAGAACGCCGGAGTGGTCGACGTCGGCGGCGGCCTCGCGGTGACGTTCAAGGTCGAAAGCCACAACCATCCGAGCTTCGTCGAGCCCTACCAGGGCGCGGCGACCGGCGTGGGCGGCATCGTGCGTGACGTCCTCGCCATGGGCGCGCGACCGGCCGCGGTGATGGACTCGCTGCGGTTCGGTGACGTCGGTGACGTCGGCGACGAGGGGACGCGGCGTCTCGTCGAAGGGGTCGTGGCCGGCGTCGGCGGCTACGGCAACTGTCTGGGCCTGCCCAACATCGGCGGCGAGACCGTCTTCGACCCTTCCTACGCCGGCAACCCGCTCGTCAACGCGCTGTGCGTGGGCGTCCTCCCGGTTGACCGGCTGCATCGCGCCGCCGCCCGCGGCCCCGGCAACGTCGTCGTGCTGATCGGTGCCAAGACCGGTCGCGACGGCATCGGCGGCGTCTCGGTGCTGGCCAGCGCGACGTTCGACGAGGCGTCGTCTGCCAAGCGGCCGAGCGTCCAGGTCGGCGACCCGTTCACCGAGAAGGTGCTCATCGAGTGCTGCCTCGAGCTCTACGACCGCGGGCTGGTTGTCGGCATCCAGGACCTCGGCGGTGCCGGCCTCACCTGCGCGACGAGCGAGACCGCGGCCAAGGCAGGCTCCGGCATGCGTGTCGACCTCGACCGCGTACCGCTACGCGAGCCGTCGATGACCGCGGCCGAAGTTCTCGCGAGCGAGTCGCAGGAGCGCATGCTGGCGATCGTCGAGCCGCGACACCTCGACGAGGTGCTCGCCACGTGCCGGCGCTGGGGCGCGCTGGCGACCGCGGTCGGCGAGGTCACCGACGGCGACCACCTCGTCGTCACCTGGCGCGGCGATGTTGTCGTCGACGTGCCGCCCGGCTCGCTGGCCGATGACGGGCCCGTCTACGACCGGCCGCTGCGGCGCCCTGCCGATCTGGACGCGCTGCAGTCCGACGTACCAGAACGGCTCGCGCGCCCGACCGGCGCGCAGGAGCTGCGCGCGACCGTCCTGCGGATGGCTGCCTCGCCCAACCTCGCCTCGCGGCGGTGGGTGACCGAGCAGTACGACCGCTACGTGCTCGGCGACACGGTGCTCGCGGCGCCCGAGGACGCGGGGATGCTGCGGCTACGCACGACCGGCGCGGGCGT
>JBHELW010000259.1:0-4977 GCA_046262915.1 Mycobacteriales bacterium
AGTGTTCACCGACTACGCCGTCGACGAGCACCTGCTGTCGCTCGCCCGACCCGATGCGCTCGTCCTGCACTGTCTGCCCGCGCACCGTGGCGAGGAGATTGCCGCCGCAGTGCTCGACGGGCCGCAGAGCGCGGTGTGGGACCAGGCCGAGAATCGCCTGCACGCGCAGAAGGCTTTGCTGATGCTGCTGCTGACTCCGTGATTAGCCCGCGTGGGGCCCCAACCCCACGCTCCTCCGCGAAGCGGGGCCCCAACCCCGCCGCGGCCGATGTTGCTTTCCCGCGTGGGGCCCCAACCCCACGCTCCTCCGCGAAGCGGGGCCCCAACCCCGCCGCGGCCGTCGCGTCTTGAGGCGGCTCGGGAGGCCGTTGCCGCGCGCGTTCTATGACCGGCCCGTTCTCGACGTCGCGCCCGATCTGCTCGGGTGCCTGCTGCGCAGCCGGACGGCTGCGGGCGAGACCGTCGTACGACTCGTCGAGGTGGAGGCCTACCGGGGCGCGGATGATCCGGGCTCGCACGCGTTCCGCGGGCAGACGCGCCGCAACGCCACGATGTTCGGACCTGCGGGCCACGCGTATGTGTACTTCACCTACGGCATGCACTGGTGTCTCAACCTCGTCTGTGGCCCGCCGGGGGAGGCGAGCGCGGTGCTCCTGCGCGCCGGCGCCGTCGTCGCGGGCGGCGAGCTCGCGCGGTCGCGGCGCCCTGGGTCACCCGACCGTGACCTGGCCCGCGGCCCGGCGCGACTCACCAAGGCGTTGGGCATCGACGGCACGTGGGACGGGACCGACCTGGTGCGCGGCGCGCTCACCGTTCACGCGGGAGAGCGGCATCCGATGGACGTCGTGCGCAACGGCCCCCGGGTCGGCGTGGCCGGCGACGGCGCGCTCACGCCATGGCGATTCTGGCTCGACGACCCGGCGGTCAGCGTCTACCGACCTGGGGTCCGCCGCCGCCGCGGCTCAGCCGGAGCTGGCGCTCGCTGACGGCTGGGCGGAGGGTGGCGGCGGGTTGTACGCCGGGCCGACGGCGATGCCGACCGCGGAGCCGACCGGCAGCTCGGTGCCGGCGACGACGTCCTGGCGCCACACCCGACCCGACGCGCGGGCACGCTGCGAGTCGCAGGCAGTGCCGCCGGCGCACGGCGACTCCTCGCTGACGACCGCGCGCAGTCCCGCGGCGCTGAGCGCGCGCTCGGCGCTTTCTGTATCCATGCCCAGCAGGTCGGGGACCGTTGTGCGCACTCCCTCGCGCGCGGAGACCCGCAGCGACACGACGCTGCCGGCGGCGACGGTCGCACCGGACGGGGGCTGTTGACCGACGACCACACCGGGTGGGTAGTTGGGGTCGAAAACCGGTACGACCTGCGAGCGGAACCCGAGCTGGTCCAGGCGCCGCGCGGCGTAGTCGCGCTGCATACCGAGCAGCAGCGGCACCTCCGTGGCCGGCGGCCCTGTCGGCGCGGTGCAGACCTCGGTCGGCTCCGTGCCCTTGAGGTACAGGCGCACGGTGATCTGGTCCGGCGGCGTCCACTGGTTCGGGCGGCAGCCGCGGCCGACGTCCATCGGGACCTCGATCGTGCTGCTTTCCGGGCTCTCGAACGGCGGCGCGGCGATGCCGAGCAGCGCGGCCCCGGCGAACCGCGACCAGATCTGCGCGGGGAACGTGCCGCCCGCGATCACGGTGCGAAAGCCGTTCTCCGGCACCAGCGACACCTGGCCGGTCGGTACGCCGAGCCACACCGCCGCGGCGAAGTTCGGCGTGTAGCCGACGAACCACGCGTCGTGGTAGCCCGTGGAGGTGCCGGTTTTGCCGGCCATCGGTCGCGGCAGCGCCGCGCCGACACCCGTCCCGTGCCGGATCACACCTGTGAGCATGTCGTTGGCGATCGCCGCGATGCCCTCCGGCACGACCCGGCGTAGCTGCGGCTTGTTGCGAACCAGCACCCGGCCGCGGCGGTCGGTGACCGACGCGACGAGGTAGGGCTTCGCGTAGACACCGCCGGCAGCCAGCGTCGCGTAAGCCGCCGCCATCTCGACGGGGTCGACCTCCTGCGAGCCGAGCGTCGTGGCCGGGTCGCGGCGCACTCGCGACTCCTTTGCGCCGCGGATGCCGAGCGCCTCAGCAACATCGACCACCCGCTGCGTGCCCTTGTCGACGTCGCCATCACCGAGCCGCGCGACGACGCGCGCGAACGCGGTGTTGACCGACTTCTCCGTCGCCTCGCGCAGCGTGATCGCACCGAACGCGCTGCCTTCGTAGTTGGTGACGTCCCACGGCCCGGTAAACCGACGGGGCAGCGATGCGGTCGCGCCCGCGGTGAACTTGTCCTCCGGCTTGATGCCCGCTTCCAACGCCGCGATCAGCGTGAAGACCTTGAACGTCGAGCCCGCCTGTCGCTTCGTTACGCCGCCGCGTGCCAGATTGACCCGCGCCGTGCGGTCATGCGCCGAGAAGAAGTCGCGGCCGCCGACCATCGCCGTGATCGCCCCGTCGTGCGGGCGCAGAGCGGCAACCGCCGCGGCCGGCTCGTGCGGGCCGGTCAGGGTCGCCCGGACGGCTTCCTCGGCGAGCCGCTGGTGGTTGGGGTCGATCGTCAGCCGGACTGTCAACCCACCTCGGTACAGCGCGTTGAGTCGATCGTCCGGCGTGGCGCCCAGTCGCTTGTCGCGCAGCAGTTCTCCCACCGCGTCCTGAACGGCGTACGCCGCCGGGTAGCGCGTGTTGTCCTTGTGCACGCGGCGCGGCAACGGCACGTGGTTGGCCGCGTCCTCCTGCGCCGCGGTGATCGCGCGCGTCTGAACCATCGCGCGCAAGACCGCCGCGCGCCGGGACCTGGCGCCGGTGGGCGCGCGTACTGGGTCGGCCGATGCGGGCGAGCGAATCAGCCCCGCGAGGAGGGCAGCCTCGGCGAGCGAGACCTTGTCGGGGGAGTGGCCGAAGTAGACCCGCGTAGCCGCGCCCACGCCGTACGCGCCGTTGCCGAAGTAGACGGTGTTGAGGTAGCGCTCGAGGATCTGGTCCTTCGACAGCGAGCGCTCCAGGCCGAGCGCGAGGGCCGCCTCGCGCACCTTGCGCTTCACGGTCTTCTCCGGCGTCACCAAAGTGTTCTTGACCAGCTGCTGGGTGATCGTGCTGCCGCCCTGGTCCGTGCTGCGCGACTTCGCGTCGGCCAGCGCGGCGCGCGCCACACCGCGCGCGTCGACGCCGTGGTGCTCGTAGAACCGTCGGTCCTCGGCCGCGAGCACCGCCCGGACGACGACCTTCGGGATCTGCGCGAGGGGAAGTGGGCGCCGGTCCTCCTCGGCGTGCAACGTCGTGAGAAATGACCCGTCGGCAGCGACAACAGTGGTAGTGACGGCGTCGCCGCCCAGCAGCGCCGGGTCGACCGGGAGCGTCCGCAGGCATGCGCTCGCCGCGACGGCGAGCAGCACCGCCGCGGCGGCCAGCTGCGGGCATGCCAAACGCGCACGCCGTACTCGGGTCACGCCCGGTGCATCGACCCGATTCGCGCGGCCCTGAAGGCTGGACTGCGCCGATCGGGCTAACCGGCGGACACGCACCCGGTCCCTAGACTCTGGCGCCATGCCCGACCCCGCGGTCGTCGACCGACTGACCGCCGGGGCGGCCCAGGTGCTCCCCGAGGGCGCCCTCGCAGCCCGGCTGGCCGAGGCGGAGCGCGCGGGCCGCCCACTGCGCGTCAAGCTCGGCATCGACCCGTCCGGCATGCACCTCACGCTCGGTCATGCGGTCGTCCTCCGAAAGCTGCGGCAGTTCCAGGACGCGGGCCACCTCGCCGTGCTCATCATCGGCGACTTCACGGGTCAAGTCGGGGACCCGAGCGGCCGCTCGGCCACCCGCTCGCTGCTCGACGCGGAAACGACCGCCGCCAACTCGGCGACCTACCTCGACCAGCTCATGCGCGTTCTGGACCCAGACCGCGTCGAGGTCCGGCGTAACTCGGAGTGGCTGGCCACGATGACGATGTCAGACGTCGCCCGCGCGGCCGCGCACCTCACCGTGGCCCGCCTCCTCGAGCGCGACGACTTCGCCCGGCGGTTCGCGGCGCACGAGCCGATCTCACTGGTCGAGTTCCTCTACCCGCTTCTGCAGGCCTGTGACTCCGTCGCCGTGCGGGCGGACGTCGAGCTCGGCGGCACCGACCAGACCTACAACCTGCTCGTCGGCCGGCAGCTCCAGCAGGCCTACGGCGACCCGCCCCAGGTCGTGCTGACCATGCCGCTCCTCGAAGGCCTCGACGGCTCCGAGAAGATGGGCAAGTCGCTCGACAACTTCGTCGCCATCGACGAGCCGGCGGCCGAGCAGTTCGGCAAGCTCATGTCGATGCCCGACCACCTGGTCGCTCGCTACGCGCAGCTGTGTACCGACTTGCCGCCGGGCGACATCGCCGCGATCGCGGCGCAGGCCGCGGCGGGCGGCCCGGCCAGCGCCACGGCCAAGCGCCGAGTCGCGCGCGAGATCGTCGCGCTTTACGGCGGCGCAGACGCAGCGGGTGCGGCCGAGGCCACTTTCGACCGCGTGCACCGCGACCATCAGGCTCCTACCGAGATGGCAGAGCTGAAGCTTCCAACGACCGACTCGATCCATCTCCCGCAATTGCTGATCGATGCAGGTTTTACGATTTCGCGAGCTCAGTCGCGCCGGGAAATGCAGGCCGGTGCAGTCCGCCTCGACGGCACCCGAGTGGATGGAGACGTACTTGATTTCTACCGGGAGGCTCTTGCGGGCAAGGTCTTGAGTGTTGGAAGGCGCCGGTTTGTGAGGCTCTTGGGCTAATGCATACGCGCGAGCGCACGATCACGGTCCAATCGCTCTCCGGCACTCGTGTAGCCGCGGGTCTTTTGCGTGAAGTAGTCCGCAGCAGCGCTGACGGCTCCTCCCGCGTCCGACTCGACGTCTCAGAGACGGCGCCTGTGTACCCGAATGGTGCGGTGCCGCTCGTCGCGGCTCTCGACC
>JBHELW010000260.1:0-3982 GCA_046262915.1 Mycobacteriales bacterium
CGCCTTGGCGACCGCCTGCACGTTGAACTCCACCGGGGCGGTGACGTCGACGACGTCCGCGGCCTCCGGCCCGGTCGCAAGCTTCTCCATGTAGACGCATGCGCCGGGGTCGTACATCGTGCCGCGCTGCGATACGGCGAGCACCGCGATCGCGTTGCTCATGCCCTTCGCGGTGAGCGTGGTGCCGTCGATCGGGTCGACCGCGACGTCGCAGTCCGGTCCGTTGCCGTCGCCGACCTCCTCGCCGTTGTAGAGCATCGGCGCTTCGTCCTTCTCGCCCTCGCCGATGACGACAACACCGTTCATCGAGACGGTCGAGATCAGCTTGCGCATCGCGTCGACCGCTGCGCCGTCCGCACCGTTCTTGTCGCCGCGACCGACCCAGCGGCCGGCGGCCATTGCCGCGGCTTCGGTGACCCGGACGAGCTCGAGCGCGAGGTTGCGGTCGGGCACCTCGGTCGGGGGACTCGGGCGGTCACTGTCGGACGACATGAAGCCCCTTTGCCCGCAGGCCGGCGGGACTACGCCGGCGTCCGAAATGTCCGTTCGGACCGCGATCCTACGGCGGTGCTACGGCGCGCTGCCCGGCGTGGCCGTCTCGCCCGCGTCGGGACGCGCGTCCACGAGACGTTGGCGGGCGCCGTCGAGCCACTGCTGGCAGACCGTCGCGAGTGCCTCGCCGCGCTCCCACAGCGCGAGCGACTCCTCGAGCGTCGTGCCGCCTGCTTCGAGACGGCGGACGACGTCTTCGAGCTCCGCGCGTGCCTGCTCGTAGCTCTGCTCGTCCGTCATCTCACCTCACCCGAGGGCCGATCGCGGGTGCCAGAATCTACGGCCATGCCCGATGCGTGCGGTGCCGGCGACCTGCGCCTCGCGACCGTCGCGGACGCGGCCGAACTCGCGCGGCTGCGCGCCGTAATGATCGAGTCGTGGGGTGGCGACGCGAGCGAGCCACAGTGGCGAACGTCGTGCGTTGAGCTGTTGGAACGACGACTTGCGGACGACGACGACGAGTTTGTCGCCTACGTCATGGACGATCCCGCCGGCGGCCTCTGCTCCGGCGGGGTGGCGTGGCTCGAGCAACACCTGCCCGGTCCGAACAACCTCACCGGAAAGCGTGGCCACATCGCGTCCATGTCCACCGACGGTGGGCACCGACGGCACGGTCACGGACGAGCGGTGTTCACGGCACTGCTCGACTGGCTGACCGGACACGGTCTCAGCCGGATCGACCTGCGCGCGACACCGCATGGCGAGCCGCTCTACCGGGAGTTCGGCTTCCGCGAGCCGGGTGGGTTGGCGCTGTCCTGGCGGCTACCCGGCACCGACATCATGGACGCGTCAGTCGACGCTGCGAGCCTGGACCGAGACGTCGAGCCGGCCCCGAGCGAGGCGCACGCCTAGCTCGTCGCGGTCGGCCACGTCGGCTGCGTCGCGGACGACGGACCCGTCGCGCCGCTGCACCACGGCGTAACCGCGAGCCAGCGTCTGTGCCGGCGACAGCGCCGATACCCGCGCCCGCGATGCGGCGAGATGCCGCGCCTCCGCGGCGACCGCGAGTGACGCCAGCCGGTGCGCCTGGTCGCTGAGCGCCCGCACCTCACGGGTCCGTCGGTCGACCTCGGCGAGCGGTTGCGCGAGCACCGGCCGCGAGCGCAGCGCGGCGAGCCACCGCCGCTCGCCGTCAAGCCGCGCAGCGACCGCCCCGTGGGCGCGGCGGCGCAGGCCGGCGATGCGCCCGACCTCCTCCGCGATGTCCGGTACGACGCGCTTCGCGGCGTCCGTGGGGGTCGACGCGCGCACGTCGGCGACCAGGTCGAGCAACGGCGTGTCCTGCTCGTGGCCGATCGCCGATACGACGGGCGTCGCGGCAGCCGCGACAGCGCGGCACAGTGCCTCGTCGGAGAAGGGCAACAGGTCCTGCACCGAACCGCCGCCGCGCGCGATGACGATGACGTCGACGCTCGGGTCGCGGTCGAGCTCGCGCAGCGCCGCGATGACCGCGCCGGCGGCGCCCGGTCCCTGTACCGCCACCTCGCGCACGACGAAGCGAACGGCGGGCCACCGGCGCGTGCCGTTCTCTACGACGTCGCGCGCGGCCGCCGAGTCCCGCCCCGTGATCACCCCGACACCGCGCGGCAGGAACGGCAGGCGACGCTTTCGGTCCGCCGCGAACAGCCCCTCGACCGCGAGGGTTCTCTTCAGTCGCTCCACCCGCGCGAGCAGCTCGCCGACCCCGACGGGTCGGAACTCGAACGTCTCGAGCGCGAGCGTGCCACGAAGCGGGTGCACGCGCGGCTGCGCCCAGGCGACGACCCGCGCGCCCTTGCTGATCGGCGGGTCGCACGCATCGCACACCGACGGCGCGCAGACAAGCGACAGGGACATGTCCGCCGCGACGTCCCGGAGCGTGATGAACGCGACGGACGAACCGGCGCGACGGGTGACCTCCGTCACCTGTCCTTCGACCCACACCCGACCTAGACGGCCGACCCATTCGGCGAGACGACGGCTGACCGTGCGCACCGGCCACGGCTGTTCCGCCGTAGAGGGCTCGGTCACAACCGCGCAGGCTACGAGGTTGTCTGCTCCGGATCGACCGCGGCCAGCTTCGTTATCCGGTTGTCGAAGAGGGTGACGATGGGCAGGCGGTCCGCGTGCGTGCGCTCGTAGTCGCGCAGCTGCACGAGCTGCGCCACGTCGAGCTGCCGCAGCCGCGAGCGCAGCTGACCGAGCGTGAGGTGGTCGTAGTCGGCGAGGGGCAGGGCGTCGTGCGACAACGACGCGCCCGGCACCGCGTCGGCGACGGTCTCCGCGAGTGGCTCGGCGAGGTCGAAGGGATCGGTCACTGCCGACACTGCCGCGTCCTCCGCAGCCTTGTTGTCCCCGTCCGACAGGCCGACGAGGTCGAGGAGGCGGTCGACGGTCTGCTCGCCGCGCTCGGCCAGCTCGTCGTAGCCCTGCCGTGCGGCTGACAGCGACGACAGCGTCTTCATCACGGCGTTGGTCGGCAGGGCGGCGACCCGCTCCGGCACCTTGCGCGCCTGCTCGACGCCCGCGCCGACGAGGCCGACTCCGGCGCGCACCGGCCCGGGCAGCTTGCTCCGTCGTTGCGTTGCCATCGCACTCCTCCGCTCCCTCGCGTGACTCGATCCTCCCCGCGAACGCACCGCTGACACCTGCGGCGAGCCGCGACCGCCGCCCTAGACTCGGCGACATGAGCGCCGGCAAGCGCGTCCTCGTCGCGAAGCCACGCGGCTACTGCGCCGGCGTCGACCGCGCGGTGCAAGCCGTCGAGCGCGCGCTCGAGCTGCACGGCGCACCGGTCTATGTGCGCAAGCAGATCGTCCACAACGTGCACGTCGTGCGCAGCCTCGAGGCAAAGGGTGCGGTTTTCGTCGACGAGGCCGCCGAAGTGCCCGCGGGTGCGACCGTCGTCTTCTCCGCGCACGGCGTCGCGCCGTCGGTCTACGACGAAGCCGCCGCCCGCGGACTGCGCACCATCGACGCCACGTGTCCCCTTGTGACGAAGGTCCACGTCGAGGCTCGGCGGTTCGCCGCCGACGACTTCGACATCCTGCTGATCGGGCACGAAGGCCACGAAGAGGTTGTCGGCACGACCGGCGAGGCGCCGGCGCACATCACGCTCGTCGACGGCGTCGCGGGTGCCGAAACCGTGCAGGTCCGCGACCCGGCGCGCGTCGCCTACCTGTCTCAGACGACGCTCTCCGTCGACGAGACCAACGAAGTCGTCGACACGCTACGACGGCGCTTCCCGATGCTGCAGGGGCCGCCCAGCGACGACATCTGCTACGCGACGCAGAATCGCCAGACCGCCGTCAAGGAGATCGCGCGTGACGCGGACGTCGTCATCGTCGTCGGGTCGCGCAACTCGTCCAACTCCGTGCGGCTGGTCGAGGTTGCGCGCGACGCGGGCGCGCCTTCCGCTCACCTGGTCGACCAGGCAGGCGACATAGACGAG
>JBHELW010000261.1:0-2298 GCA_046262915.1 Mycobacteriales bacterium
TGGCCGACCGTCTCCATCACCGCGTGGACGCGCTCCGGCAGCCGCGCGCCGCTCGCCACCACGACGTCCGCGCCCAACGACGTCGCCTCCGCCAGGCGCTCCGCGCTGCGGCTCGTCACGAAGACCGTCAGTCCGCCGGCCTTCGCGAGCAGCAGCAACGCCGTCGCGACACCACCGCCCGCGCCCTGGATGAGCACCCGCTCGCCGGGGCGCAGCTCGCCGCGGGTGAAGAGCATCCGATACGCCGTGAGCCACGCGGTCGGTAGGCACGCCGCGTGTTCCCACGACAGCGACGGCGGCTTGGGCACGAGGTTCGCGGCCGGCACCGCCACGCGCTCGGCGAGCGTCCCGGCGTAGCGCTCCGAGAGCAGCGTCGCATCGGCGTCAAGCGTCTCGTCGCCGCCGCCGTTCGCGGGGTCACCGACGACCGCGTGCACGATGACCTCGCGCCCGTCGCCCGTCACGCCGGCCGCGTCGCAGCCGAGGACCATTGGCAGCTGGTCCGCCGTTATGCCGACGCCGCGCAGGGTCCACAGGTCGTGGTGGTTGAGGGCCGCGGCGCGCACCTCGACGACTTCCCAACCCGGACGGGCCGCCGGGTCCGGCTGCTCCCCGAGCGAGAGGCCGGTGAGCGGGTTGTCGGGGTCGATCGCGGTCGCGGCGACGGCAAACATGGATGGCGAGACTACGGCGGAGCCGCGCACGCCGTGCGAGCGCTGCGCGGCTGTGGCACCCTGCTCTCCACGCCGTTGCCGACCCGGGGGTATGCCGTGACGCAGGCACGTATCTCGCAGCGCGCCATCGCGCTCGCGTTCAGCACGCTGTTGCTCGCCGGCGCGTGCGCGAAGAGCGACGACAACCCGACGCTCTCCCCGCCGAGCGGCTCGACGTCGCCCACGGCCGAATCGCTCTTCGCCAAGCTGCCGGCGCGCATCCAGGCCAGCAAGCTCGTCAAGGTCGCGAGCGACGCGGCCTACCCGCCGATCGAGTCCGTCGAGGGCGGGAAGATCGTTGGTCTGGACCCCGACATCGCCGACGCCCTGGGCAAGAAGCTCGGCGTCAGCTTCGTGTTCACCGCCACCGGGTTTGACGGGATCATCCCCGCGCTCAAGGCGCAGCGGTTCGATGTCGTGATGTCGGCGATGACCGACAACGCGGACCGGCGGAAGCAGATCGACTTCGTCGACTACTTCAGCGCGGGCACCGCGATCATCGTGAAGAAGGGCAACCCACAGGGAATCAAGAGCCTCGACGACCTGTGCGGCAAGACGATCGCCGTACAGAAGGGCACCGTCCAGGTCGACATCGCGACCAAGCAGCAGGCGAAGTGTGGTTCCAACAAGATCGTCATCAAGACGTTCCCGAAGGACACCGACGCCCTGCTCCAGGTCCGCAACGGCCGCGCGGTCGCCGACATGAACGACCTGCCCGTCGCCGTCTACACGGCGACCACCTCCGGCGGGGGCAACGACTTCGAGGTCGTCGCCGGCCAGCAGTACGAGGCGGGTCCGTACGGGATCGGCGTCCGCAAGGACGACACCCAGCTGCGCGACGCGATCCAAGCCGCGCTCAAGGCGATCATCGACGACGGCAGCTACGACCAGATCCTGGCGAAGTGGAACGTGACCTCCGGCGCGCTCAAGGACGCGAGCATCAACGGCGGTAGCTAACGCGATGGGCTCGGCCTCCGACGGCACCGACGCGAGCGTCGCGCCGCCGGAGTCGATCAAAGCCATACCCGTTCGCCACTGGGGACGCTGGGTCAGCGCCGTCGTGGTCCTCGGCGCGCTCGGGGCCCTCGCCCTTGCGATCGCGCGCACGCGCGAGTTCGACTTCTCCGCGATCCCGGACTACCAGTTCAACGACACGATCATTCGTGGCCTGCGCGCCACGATCGTGCTGTCGGTCCTCGCGCAGCTGATCGGCGTCGTGCTGGGCATTGTGCTGGCCGTCATGCGCCTGTCGAAGAACCCGGTGCTCAGCGCGACGAGCTGGCTCTACATCTGGTTCTTCCGCGGCACGCCGGTGCTCGTGCAGCTGCTCTTCTGGTTCAACATCGGTCTGGTCTTCTCGCGCGTGACGATCGGCGTGCCGTTCACCCACTATGCGCTCGTCGACGTCTCGACCAACGACCTCATCAGCGGCTTCACCGCGGCGCTGCTCGGACTCGGGCTCAACGAGGGCGCCTACATGGCCGAGATCGTCCGCGCCGGGATCATCTCGGTGGACCACGGCCAGACCGAGGCCGCGCACGCGCTGGGCATGACCCAGAGCCAGACGATGCGTCGCGTCGTGCTG
>JBHELW010000262.1:0-4094 GCA_046262915.1 Mycobacteriales bacterium
GTGTCGGGTCGGGCCGCAACGAAATGCGGGCGAAACGGCTGGGAATCGGACAAAGGCTCGAGGGCGTAAGCCCAAAGGTCTAGTACGGCCCAGAAACCGGCGTCTATATTCGCCGCAGCCAGCCTCCGGGCTGGCACAACACGGAGGTCGGGAAATGGCAAGTCGTCACACTTCGCGAGGCAAGCGGCTGGTAGCCCTTGCTCTCGCGACCGGCACCTTCGCGGTTGCCGCAACCGGTTCCGCCGGGGCGGCGCCGCTCGCCGTTCCCGACATCTTCGGGGGCAGCGCAAAGGCGTCTTCGATCCACATCGAGATCAACCTGCCGGTCGCCGTCCCGGGCATCGGGACCAAGATCGAGCAGGACATCTCCCTCGTCGACGGCACGACGGCCAAGGCGCCGACGACCGTTGACGCCCTCGGTCGTGCGGTGCTCGGTAAGAGCTCGCTCGACCTCGTCAACTCGATCATCGGCAAGTCGGTGATTACGAGCCTGACCGGCAAGCTCACGGCCAGCGACTCGATCATCAACCAGACCGCCGGCCCGATCCAGCTGGGCGTCGGCAACATCCACTCGGCCGTTACGCCGGAGGCCACCACCTCCGCGCTGACGAGCACCTCGACGTCCTCGCTCGCCAGCGCGCGCATCAGCCTCGGCTCGCTGACGGCACCGGTCGCCAACCAGCTCAACACGGTGACCTCGACGCTCAACACCGCGGTCAACTCGACCTCGGGCACCGTCAAGAGCACGGTCGACTCGGCGCTGGCGACCCTGAACCAGGTTTCGCAGGGCGCCACGGCGCCGGTCGCGGCTCAGGTCCAGGCAGTCGAGCAGCAGGTCACCACACTGCTCACGCAGCTCCAGGCCACCATCGCCGGCCTGACCGAGGACAGCGACCTGCTGCGTCTCGGCCTGCTCGAGTCCAGCTACTCCGTGACCCGCGCAGCGGACATGGTGAAGGCGACCGCGACCAGCGGTGTCGCTGACCTCAGCGTCCTCTCCGGGCTCATCAAGGTCGACGCGGTGAAGAGTGAGTCGTTCTCTTCGGCGAACGGTGTCAAGGGTGCGGCTGCGGCCGACACCAAGACCACCGTGCTCGGCGTGCACATCGGCGACATCGCCAACCTCGAGCTGACCGACAAGGGCCTGTCCGGCTCGATCCTCGGCAACCAGCTGCCGGAGGCCGCACAGGGCGCCGTCAAGACGGTGCTCGACTCGGTCAACACACTGCTGGCCCAGGTCGCTGGCGTGCAGATCCTGTACGGCCAGAAGACCACAGAGGTCGACCCCAACGGCCAGTTCGCCCGGTCCAGCTCCGCGGGCGTCGGCATCATGGTCAACCCGCCGCTACTCGGCATGCCGGCGAGTGCACCGCTGCTCCTCGTCCAGCTCGTCCCGGCGGGCACCGCGGTCAACGCCGCGCGCCTGTCCCGTCCGGCCGCCCCGCCCGCAGCTCCGGTCGCGAACCCGCCGGCCGCGCCGCGGACCCTGCCCCACACCGGCGCCAACCTGCCGCTGACCGCGGCTGTCGGCACCGGCCTGCTCCTCCTCGCCGTGACGGCCCGCCGTCGCCGGAGCGTGGAGATCTAGCAGCCCGCTCGACCAACGAGGCCCCCGCCACCGGCGGGGGCCTCGTTGCGTTGCGGATACGATCCGCGCGCTCCGCAGCGGGTCTCCCGCCGCTGCGTGGGGAGGGCTGACGTTGGGTCTGCTGCGGCGTGGCGAGCGCCGGACATCCGACGTCGAGGCAGTGCTTGCCGGCGCCGCATCGGCTGCGGCCGCTGAGGTTGAGGCCGCACTCGCCGTTCCGCCGGACCTCACCGCCGGCGCGTTCTTCGACGTCGACAACACGATGATGGTCGGCGCCTCGATCTACCACTTCGCGAAGGGCCTCGCCGCCCGCAAGCTCTTCACCCCGCGCGACCTGGTGCGGTTCGGGTGGCAGCAGCTCGTTTTCCGCATCGGTGGCCAGGAGCGCCACGGAGCCATGACGCAGGCGCGCGAGGCAGCGCTGGGCTTCGTCGCCGGCCGCGAGGTCGCCGAGATCGTCGGCTATGGCGAGGAGATCTACGACGAGGTGATGGTCGGCCGCATCTACTCCGGAACGCGCGCGCTGGCGCAGCAGCATCTCGACGCCGGTCAGCGGGTCTGGCTCGTCACCGCCACCCCCGTCGAGCTCGCGACGATCATCGCGAAACGACTCGGGCTGACCGGCGCTCTCGGCACGGTTGCCGAGGTCGAGGATGGCCGCTATACCGGCCGGCTCGTCGGCGAGCCCCTACATGGTTCGGCCAAGGCCGAAGCCGTGCGCGCGCTGGCGCTGCGCGAAGGCCTGGACCTCGCGCGCTGCACGGCCTACAGCGACTCCGCGAACGACGAACCGATGCTGTCCGTCGTCGGAAACGCGGTCGCCGTCAACCCCGATGCCGATCTACGGCGGCTCGCTCGCGAGCGCGGCTGGGAGGTGCGCGACTTCCGGACCGGGCGCAAGGCGGCCATCGTCGGCATCCCCGCGGCGGCCGGCGCCGGAGCGATCACCGGCGGAGTCATCGCGGGGATCGCGATCCGCCGCGCCCACGCGGGCCATGGGCACCCACGCTGGTGGCACGAGTGGCGCGCGAGCCGCGGCTAGCCGACCTACACGAAGACGTTGCGGCGCTGCATCAGCAGTTTGTAGAGCGTCTGCTGAATCGTCTCGCGCACCTGGTCGGTGAGGTTGAAGACGAGCATCGGATCGTCGGCAGCGTTGGGTCCGAGCGCGTCTGTCGGGATCGGCTCACCGAACTCGATCAGCCACTTCGACGGCAGCGGGATGAGCCCGAGCGGACCGAGCCACGGGAACAGCGGCGTGATCGGGATGTAGGGCACGCCGAGGATGCGCGCCAGCGTCTTGAGGTTGCCGATCATCGGATAGATCTCCTCCGCACCGACGATCGAGCACGGAATGATCGGTACGCCGGTCCGCAGCGCGGCAGAGACGAAGCCACCGCGGCCGAAGCGCTGCAGGCGATAGCGCTCCGAGAAGGGCTTGCCGATCCCCTTGAACCCCTCCGGCCAGACGCCGACGAGCTCGCCCGAGGTGAGCAGGCGCTCGGCGTCGGCGTTGCACGCGAGCGTGTGCCCCATCTTGCGTGCGAGTGGTGCAACGACCGGGAGTGAGAACACCAGGTCCGCGCCGAGCATGCGCAAGTGCCGGTGCGCGGGGTGGTGGTCATACAGCGCCAGGCCCGTCATCAGCGCGTCGAGCGGCACTGTGCCGGAGTGGTTGGCGACGACCAACGCCCCGCCCGTCTCCGGGACGTTCTCCAGCCCACGCGTCTCAACCCGGAACCACTTGTCATAGAGCGGCCGAGCGAGCGGCGCGAGCACGTGGTCCGTGAAGTCGGGGTCGAAGCCAAAATCGTCGACCGCATAGTCCCCCGTGATCCGCCGCCGCGCGAACGCCAGCGCGCCGGCGAGCGCGGCTTCCATGTCGGATCTCGCGCGTGGCGCGTCGTCGGTCGCGTCACCACGAGACGGGTGGTCCTCGGGAATGCGCCCGGCGCGCTCGAGCGGGATCACGCGGGCCTCAGGCATGTGCCCCTCGCCTTCCGACGAGCATGTCCAGCGTCCGGCGTTCGATCTCCATGACGCGCTCCGGGGCGATCAGCCGGTTGAGGTCGCGGCCGCGAACGTAGTCGTCGAATGCCTCGAGCGAGGTGTACTTCGGCGTGTAGCCGAACTCCTCGCGCAGCCGGCGCGTGTCCGCGACGCGGCCGTGCTCGAGGAAGCGCATCTGCTCCGGTGAGAAGTCTGCGAGCCCGGCGCGACGGAAGGCCTGCCCGACGGTCGTGACGAGCGGCTCGGGGATGGGCAGCGCGATGCGCCCGGCGCGACGAATCGCCTGCGACAGCAGCAGCACGCCGGTGCCACCCGCGTTGAACGTGCCTGCCCGGTCCTCGAGCGTCGCAAGACGCAGGATCTCGAGCGCGTCGTCCTCGTGCAGGAACTGCAGCCGCGGGTCGAACCCGAGGACGGTCGGGACGACCGGCAGCGCGAAGTAGCGGCTGAGCACGCTGTCGATGCGCGGGCCGACGAAGTTCGTGAACCGCAGCAC
>JBHELW010000263.1:0-2643 GCA_046262915.1 Mycobacteriales bacterium
TGGCCACCGAGCTGGAGGACGAGCCAGTCCTGGCCGACCGTCTGCATCCAGGTGCCGGAGAGCGAGATGAGCTGGCCGGTGGCGAAGAGCCGGTAGTTGCGCACGTGCAGTGAGCGGAACGTCGTCTTCATGAGCGGGCCAACCGCTCCATGATCTCCGCGGCCGCCGACATCGTGGCGCGCTCCTCGGCGGTCAGGGTCACGAGGCTCTTGTGCAGCCACGCCTCGCGCCGCTTGCGGTCGGCGTTGAGCAGCCGGGCGCCCTCGGGGGTCGCGGCGAGCAGGACCTGGCGGCCGTCGCGGGGGTCTGGCGTGCGAGACGCCAGGCCGAGATCCTCCAGGCACCCGGCGATCCGCGTCATCGACGGCGGCTGGACGTGCTCGTGTGACGCCAGCTCGCCGAGGGTCAGGACGCCGTGCCGGTCGAGCGTCGAGAGCGCGGCGAGCTGGGAGGCCGTCAGGCCCTCGGTAGCAGCGCGCTCACGGCGCAGCCGGCGCGCGAGCAGCGCGACCGCGACGCGGACGCGGTGGGCGAGCGCGGGGTCGGCCGCGGCGCGCGGGGTGGGCACGGTGGCCGGCGGACCGGCGGTGGGGGCGGTGGGCATGATTGTTAGCATACCTCATGAGCCTCGCTAACGAAAGTCGCCTGCGAGACTGGCGGTGTGCGCCGGGTTCGGGTTGCCGCTGTCTGCCTCGTCCCCGCGCTGGTCGCCGCGGGCTGCACCGCGGGGCGCGCAACACCCGCGCGGTTGGCCAGCGCGGCGCTGACGCCGCCGAGCATCGGCACCAGCCCATCCCCCGCGCCGCGTCGGCCGGGACGGGCGGACCCGCGAATCGCGGCCGCGGGTGACATCGCGTGCGATGTCGGGGACGCGGCCTACAACGACGGCGCCGGGGACCCCGCGGCCTGCCGGATGCGCGCGACCGCCGACCTGCTGCGACGCCTCAACCCCTCGTGGGTGCTCCCGCTCGGCGACTTGCAGTACCAGAGCGGCGCGATCCATCAGTTCGAGACGTCGTACGGCGCGAGCTGGGGCACCATGCGCGCGCGGACCAGGCCCGTGCCCGGCAACCACGAGTACGGGGTGCCGGGTGCGGAGGGCTACTTCGAGTACTTCGGCGCGATCGCCGGCGCGCGCGGCAAGGGGTGGTACAGCTACGACGTCGGGCGTTGGCACCTCATCGCCCTCAACGCCAACTGCGGCGCAATCGGCGGGTGCGGCGTCGGCTCCCCCGAGGAACGCTGGCTGCGCGCGGACCTGGCCAAACACTCGGCCGCGCGCTGCACCTTGGCCTACTGGCACCAGCCACGGTGGAGCTCCGGACTGCACGGCGACGACCCGGCGTACGACGCGTTCTGGCGCGCGCTGTACCGCGCCGGAGCAGACGTCGTCCTCAACGGCCACGACCACGACTACGAGCGCTTCGCCCCGCAGTCGCCCGCCGGCGTCGCGGACGCGCCGCGTGGTATCCGCGAGTTCGTCGTCGGCACCGGGGGCGAGAGCCACTACCCGATCAAAGCGCCCGCGCTCACCAGCGAGTTCCGGCTGCCGTTCACCTACGGCGTGCTGGCGCTGACCTTGCATGCGACGTCATACGACTGGGAGTTCGCACCGGTCGACAGCCGGCCGGTGCGGGACAGCGGGACCGCTAGCTGCCACTGACGGCCTGGGTCACGTCGTCTTGCGGGGGGCTCGCTTCGCGGGTTTGCGTGCGGCGGCGGACTTCGCCGGTTTGCGTGCGGCGGTGCGCTTGGCCCGCTGGGGTGCGGCTGGCGGCTCCGTCGGCACGATGCGCACGGTCTCGTCGGTGCCGATCTCGGCGCGGACGTCCTCGGTGCGCGACGGCGCCGCAACGACCGCCGGTTCCCGCCGCCGCGCGGGCGACTCGAGCAGCGGTGACAAGGTGTCGGCGAGCGACGCGACGGCGTTCTCCAGCTCCTCGATACGCCCCGCGTCGTTGCGCATCTGCTCCGCGACCAACAAGCTGCCGCCGAGCACAACGAGCACGACGAGCGTCATCCCCGCACTCGCCAGATAGGGCAGCTGCCGGTTGACCAACGGCTCCCCCGAGAGCTTGTAGTAGCCGATGAAGCCGACTAGCGCGGCGGCCGCGAGTGAGCCCACTCCGGCGTAGAGCCGCCAGCGGCGCGATGTTGCATCCATCCGGAAGCCTCCAGGCAGCAGCGCGGTGTCCGGCACCCGGGCGGCCCGCGGCGCAAGCCGCGGCCGGGCGACGGAGGCGAGGGTGATGAGAAGCAGGGCTACGGCGAGCAGCGTGCCGACCGTGAGGCCGAACAGCCCGGTCAGCGTGATCGGGCTGCTCGCGGCCGCGGTGGTCGTCGCCGGCGCGGCGGGGAGCGGTGCACCGGGAACTGCGGGCGGCGGCGGTGTCGGAGTCAGCGAGGGGACCGGCGCGACGGGCGGCGGCGCGCCGACCGCTGACAGACCCGCGTCGTAGGTCGACGCCGGCAGCGGTGACTGCGGCTCGGTCGTGAACGTGTCCGTCGCAGACGGTGTCGCCGAATCGGTGGTCGTTGGCGCCGGCGTCGCGGTCACCGACGTGGTCGACTCCGACGGCGAGGGCGAGCACAACGGCGGCCCGAACGGTGACGGGCAGGGCTGCGCGTGCGCTACGGGCCCGA
>JBHELW010000264.1:0-1371 GCA_046262915.1 Mycobacteriales bacterium
CGAGAGCCCGGCCGGCGCGAAGCAGTGGAAGCCGAAGAACCCGGAGGCGCAGCAACTCGTCCCCGACGCGCACCAGCCGGAAGTCCGGCACGCGCCGATGATGGCGACCACGGATCTGGCGCTGATCAACGACCCCGTCTACCGGGAGATCTCCGAGCGTTTCCGCGACAACCCCGACCAGTTCGCCGACGCCTTCGCCAAGGCTTGGTACAAGCTGCTGCACCGCGACATGGGCCCGCGGTCGCGCTACCTCGGTCCGTGGGTGCCGGAGCCGCAGCTGTGGCAGGACCCCGTGCCGCCGGTAGACCACGCGCTGATCGACGAACCCGACGTCGCGGCGCTGAAGAGCACCGTCCTCGATTCGGGTCTGTCGGTCTCGCAGCTCGTCGCTACGGCGTGGGCGTCTGCCGCGTCGTTCCGTGGCACCGACGAGCGCGGCGGGGCGAACGGCGCGCGGCTGCGGCTCGCGCCGCAGAAGGACTGGCCGGTGAACGCCGGCACGGCGGAGGTGATCGCGAAGCTGGAGCAGGTGCAGCAGGAGTTCAACAGCGCGGCGTCCGGCGGCAAGAAGGTCTCGCTCGCTGACCTCATCGTGCTGGGGGGCTGCGCAGCCGTGGAGAGGGCCGCGCGTGACGCAGGCTTCGACGTATCAGTGCCGTTCGCGCCGGGGCGGACCGATGCGACGCAAGAGCAGACCGACGTTGAGTCATTCGCCGTACTCGAGCCACGCGCCGACGGCTTCCGCAACTGGACGCCGGACGGCTCCAAGCTCTCGCCCGAGACGCTGCTCGTCGACCGCGCCTACATGCTCACCCTCACCGCCAAGGAAATGACCGTCCTCGTCGGCGGCCTGCGCGTGCTCGGAGCCAACGCCGGCGGGTCGCCGCACGGCGTATTCACCGAGCGGCCCGGAACGCTGACCAACGACTTCTTCGTGAACCTGCTCGACATGGGCACGGAGTGGCGGACGTCCGTGTCCGACGATCACGTCTACGACGGTGTCGACCGCGCGACGGGTCAGGTCACGCGGACGGCGACGGCCGTGGACCTCGTATTCGCCTCGAACTCGGTCCTGCGTGGCATCTCCGAGGTCTACGCCGCGAGCGACGCGCAGGAGAGCTTCGTCCGCGACTTCGTGGCCGCGTGGGACAAAGTCATGAAGCTCGACCGGTTCGATCTGCAGATACGAGAATCGACTCCGTGATCACCATCGAACTCGACGACCGTCGACGCGCGCCACTGGCGAAGATCGCGCGTGGCGAGGACCGAACGTTTCTCGCGGAGGTTCTCCCCGACGGGCGGATCATCCTCACTCCTGCCGTGACGGTCAGCAAAAGCCAGGCCACGTTGGACAATCGGCCGGACATCCTC
>JBHELW010000265.1:0-2003 GCA_046262915.1 Mycobacteriales bacterium
CCCGAGAACTACGACGTGCTGGTGCTACCGAACCTCTACGGCGACATCATCAGCGACCTCGCCGCGGGCCTCGTCGGCGGGCTGGGCGTCGCACCCGGCGCCAACATCGGCACCGACGCCGCCGTGTTCGAGGCGACCCACGGCAGCGCCCCGAAGTACAAGGGACAGAACAAGGTCAACCCGTCGGCGATGATCCTGTCCGGCGTGCTGATGCTCAAGCACATCGGTGAGACCGACGCCGCGCAACGCCTCGAAGACGCGTTTGCGGCGGTCATCGCCAAGGGGGACAAGGTCACCTACGACATGAAGGCGGACCGCAACGACCCGAGCGCCGTCGGCACGGCCGAGTTCGCGGACGCCATCATCGAGGAGATGTCGGCGTGAAGGTCACCGTCGTAGGCGCGGGCAAGTACGGCTCGACCACGGTCCAGCGGCTGGCCGAGTACGGCATCTTCGACGAGGTCGTCATGACCGACATCGTCGAGGGGCTACCGCAGGGCCTGGCCCTCGACCTCATGCAGAGCCGGCCGATCGAGAGCTTCGACACGCGAGTGATCGGCACCAACGACTACGCCGACACCGCGGGCTCCGACATCGTCGTCATCACCGCAGGCCTGCCGCGCAAGCCCGGGATGAGCCGAATGGACCTGCTTGGGGTCAACGCCAAGATCGTGCGCGAGGTCACCGAGAACATCGCGACGCACTCACCTGACGCGGTCATCATCGTCGTGTCCAACCCGCTCGACGAGATGACCGCGCTTGCCGCGCGGGTCTCCGGCTTCCCGAAGAGCCGCGTCCTCGGCCAGGCGGGCATGCTCGACACCGCGCGCTTGAAGCACTTCGTGGCGGAAGAGCTGGGCGTGAGCGCGCAGAGCGTGCAGGCGATCACCCTCGGCAGCCACGGGGAGACGATGGTGCCGGTGCCGAGCCAGGTCAGCGTCGACGGAAAGCCACTGCGGGAGCTACTCGACGCCGCGACGATCGACCGCCTGGTGCAACGCACACGCGACGGCGGCGCGGAGGTCGTCGCGCTGCTCAAGACAGGATCGGCCTATTACGCGCCGTCGGCCGCCGCCGCGCGCATGGTCGAGGCAGTGGCGAAGGACTCCGGCGCGTCGATGCCGGTGTGTGCCTGGGTTTCTGGCGAGTACGGGATCAGCGACGTCTATCTCGGCGTACCCGCGAAGCTGGGGCGTGGTGGGGTGCTGGTCGTCGAGGAGCTCGACCTCGAGCCGGCCGAGCTGACGGCACTGAAGGAGGCGGCGGAGGCAGTGCGCAGCAAACAGGCTGACGTCGCCAACCTGTGACCCGGGCAGGCGAGCGGTAGGCGCCGATGTCCACGCTGTGGAATTGCCTGCTCGTCCTGGCGCTCATCGTCACCGAGGGCGCGTTCGTCGCGGCGGAGCTCGCGCTCGTCTCGCTGCGTGAAGGCCAGGTGCGCGTCCTGGCCGCGACGGGGAGCCGACGTGGCGCCGCAGTCGCGCGGCTCGCGAGCGACCCGAACCGCTGGCTCGCGGGCGCGCAGATCGGCGTCACGCTCACCGCGCTGCTCTCGTCCGCGGTTGGTGCGGTGACGTTGTCCGAGCAGGCCGCCGGCTCGATCGCCGATGCCGGAGTCGACCGCAGTCTCGCGCGCGCGCTCGCGGTCGTCGGCGTGACACTCGTCATCTCGTTCGTCACCCTCGTCATCGGCGAGCTCGCGCCCAAGCGCATAGCGATCCAGCGCTCGGAGTCGGTCGCGACGGCGTTGGCGCCGACGCTCGATCGGTTCGCCGCGCTCGCGCGCCCCGTGATCTGGGCGCTGTCGAGAGCGTCTGACCTCGTCGTCCGGGTGCTCGGCGGCGACCCCGGCGCAAGCCGTGACCCGATCACGGAGGAGGAGCTTCGGGGGATCGTCGCGACGCACGAGTCACTGACCGCGGACGAGCGAAAACTCATCGACGAGGTCTTCTCAGCGGGTGACCGCCAGGTGCGCGAGGTCATGGTGCCGCGCACCGAAGTGA
>JBHELW010000266.1:0-1539 GCA_046262915.1 Mycobacteriales bacterium
CGACTTTGCGGTGACGAACGACAACGCGCCGGCCGTCGCCGCCATCTGCCAGCGTCTCGACGGCCATCCCCTCGCCATCGAGCTCGCGGCGGCGCGGGTGAAGATGCTCTCGCCGGCCGCGTTGCTCGCCAAGCTCGACTCCGCGCTCTCCGTGCTGACCAGCGGCGACCGCGACCGTCCCGCTCGCCAGCAGACACTGCGATCCACCATCGCCTGGTCCTACGACGCGCTCAGCGAGCCGGAGCGCACGCTGCTCGATCGCTTGTCGGTCTTCCCGGGCTCGCTCACCCTCGACGCCGCCGACGCCGTCTGCGGGCCGCCCTTCGCAGACGAACCAGCAATCGACGTGTTCGAGACGATGGCTTCGCTCGTCGACAAGAGCCTCGTGCGGCCACTGGAGCCGGTGGGCAGTGACCCAACGCCGCGGTTCTCGCTGTTGGCGAGCATCCGCGAGTTTGCCGCCGAATTGCTCGCGGAGCGCGGTGAGGCCGACGCCATCGCGGCCCGGCACGCGGCGTACTACTCGGCCATCGCCCAGCTGCCGCCGGACTGGACCCGCGAGCAGGAGCACGAGTGGCGCCTCGTCGTGCAGCGCGAGTTTCATAACCTCGCTGCGGCGCTGGCATACGTGCAGCAGCACGGCACGCCGGAAGAGCTGATCGCTTTCCCCTGGGGCTACTACTTCGACCTTGGGACCCTCGGCCGTTTCGACGAGCTGCTCAGCGCCACCTCTTTAGTGCTCGAGCGCTGTCCGACGCCTCACCCCCATCGCGTGATTCTGCGCATCCGGCGCGGGTGGACCCTTGACAACACGATGGCGACTGCGGCCGCGCGGGAGGAGTACGCCGCGGCGCTCACCGAGGCCCGTGAGATCGGCGCACCGGACGTGATCGCATACGCCGGAGCATGGTTGCTCTTCGGACTCGAGACTCGAGACGAGGTCGACGCGACGAAGCGCGAAGTCGACGCGGCACTGGCGATGCCTGTCGAGGGCTGGATGCCGTCCCGCACAGAGTGCCGCAGCATCTACTTCAGCGGTCTAAGCCTTGCCGCCAGGTGGGTCGACCCGGACCGCGCGCTCCTGGCCGCACGCGCGAACCTCGAGCTCGACATGCCTGATGTGGAGCAGATCTACATCCTGTCGGTCGCCAACGGGCTGGGGTGCAACAGAGGGGACACGTCCCACGCGAATGCCCTCGAAGCGACAGTCCGCGCGTTCACATTTGACCCGGCGGACGAGCCATATCAAATCGGCGCATTCGTCACGCTGGCCCGCGCGAATCTGCTTACGGGAGATGTCGACAAGGCCGCCGCATACGCCGAAGACGCGGTCCGACGTGCCCGCCGCCTGCGGCACCTTCGGCTGCTCCAGATGAGCGTCACGGTGCTCGCCGACTGCGCGCGCACGCGTGGCGACTGGGCAGCCGCGGCTGCGCACCTGTCTCACGCGATGACCGAGCTACGGGATGCCAAGGATCCCGTGGCGACGGCCGCGTTGCTGTGGCGCGAGGGCCGCTGTCATCGCGCCGCGGGTGACGC
>JBHELW010000267.1:0-15111 GCA_046262915.1 Mycobacteriales bacterium
GAGGCGCGATGGCACGTCACGCTGGCTTTCTTGGGCGACGTCGCCGCCGATGCCGTGCCCGCGCTGACCGCGGCGCTGGCCGCGCGGCCGTTGGGCAGCCCGCTGCGCCTGCGCCTGCACCGCGGTGGTGCGTATCCCAACACGCGGCGACCGCGGGTGTTCTGGGCGGGAGTCGAGGATGACGCCGACGCGCTGGCTCCGTTGGCGCGGGCTGTCGGCGCCGCCGCCCGCACCGTCGTCAAATCGCTCGACGACCGACCGTTCCGCGGTCACATCACGGTCGCGCGCGCCCGTCGACCGTTCCATGGCGGGCCGGCGATCGTGGAGTCGCTCAATGCCGTCGTTGGTCCGCCGTTCGATGCGACCGAAGTCGTGCTGCTGCGCAGCCACCTTGGGCCGACTCCACGCTACGAGCCGCTTGCCGTCTTTCCGCTGACCGCGTCGCCCGACTGAGCCGCCGCCCGCGCCTCGAGCTCGACGAGGCGCGCCTCGAGGTCGGCGACCTTGCGCCGTAGCGCCGAGACCTGCGCGTTGGCGGTGTAGGCCGCGCCGTCGGGGAGGTCATGGCCGAGCACGGCGTTGGCGCCGATGAAGCAGCCGCGACCGACCGTGATGGGCCCGAGCAGCTTGGCCCCGGCGTAGATCTCGCAGTCGTCGCCGATCTCCGGGAACCCGTCGTCGAACGTCGGGTCGAACCAGGCGCGGCCGGAGCCACCGATCGTGACGCCGTGCAAGATCGTGCAGTTGCTGCCGATGCGGGCGCCGCGGCCAATGACGAGCCCCGGCGTGTGCGTGAGCCGCAGCCCGCCACCGATCTCGGCGCCCGGGTGGATGTCCGCGCCGGTAAGGAAGTAGTTGAGACGCCAGATGACCTCGGCACTCGTGTGTCGGCCCGCCGCCCAGAGCTTGTGTGAAGCGCGGTAGAGCGCGATGGCGCCCGGGCCCGGGCGGGTGATTGCCTTCTCGATGGCGACACGCAGGCTGGGCCGGCCGGCATGGGTGCCGCGGTCGGAGAACAGGCGCGCGAGGTCACCGCGCAGACCGGCGGGCAGCTCGCTCACCAGGCGTAGGCCTCGGGCGCCGGCCCGCCGGGCCCAGGCCAGATCTCGTCGAGGCGAGCGAGTGCCTTCTCGTCGAGCTTTACGTCGAGAGCGCGCAGCGACCCGTCGAGTTGCGCGAGCGTGCGCGGCCCGGTGATCGGTGCGGTGACAGCGGGCTGATGCAAGAGCCAGGCGAGCCCCACATCGGCCGGCTGCTCGCCGAGTTCGCGGCAGAAGTCCTCATAGGCCTCGACCTGCGGTCGATGCTTTGCCAGCAGCTCCTGCGTGCGCTCGCTCGCGGAGCGGCCTTCCTGCTGCTTCTGCAGGATGCCGCCCAGCAGACCGCGCATCAGCGGGCTCCACGGGATCAGCGCCACGCCGTAGGACTCGCAGGCGGGGATGACCTCGAGCTCGACCGAGCGCTCGGCGAGGTTGTAGAGGCTCTGCTCGCTGGAGAGCCCGAGGAAGTGCCGGGCCTTCGCGGCCTCCTGCGCCTGCGTGATGTGCCAGCCGGCGAAGTTGGAGCTCCCGACGTAGAGGATCTTGCCTTGCGCGACGAGCGTCTCCATCGCCTGCCAGATCTCGTCCCACGGCGTGGCGCGGTCGACGTGGTGCATCTGGTAGATGTCGACGTAGTCGGTCTGCAGCCGCTTGAGGCTGCCCTCGCACGCGCGCTGGATGTTGCGCGCGGACAGGAACGTGTCGTTGGGCCAGTCGCTCATCGAGCCGTAGACCTTGGTCGCGATCACCGTCTTCTGGCGCCGGCCGCCGCCCTGGGCAAACCAGCGGCCGATGATCTGCTCGGTGTAGCCCTCGCCCTTGCGCCAGCCGTAGACGTTCGCCGTGTCGAAGAAGTTGATACCGACCTCGTGCGCGCGGTCCATGATCGCGTGGCTGTCGTCCTCGGTGGTCTCCGGCCCGAAGTTCATCGTGCCGAGGCAGAGTCGGCTGACCGACAGTCCGGTGCGCCCGAGATGCGTGTAGTCCACGTTTCGTAACGATACGGCGACGCTCATCGGCAACGATCACCGCGTCCGGCTAGACCGACGAAGGGACCGGCATGCATCGCAGGTGGACTCACGCGACCATTGCGCTCGCCGCGCTGGCGCTGGCAGCAACGGCGTGCAACAGCGGCACGAACAATGACAACGGTGCCCCCGCGGCGTCGACGTCGCCCCCCGCGCCGGTGAACGCGGTCGCGGTGGACGCGATCGACTACGGCTACTCCGTGAGCGGCCCCGTGAAGGCAGGCATCACGAAGCTGACGTTCACGAACAAGGGCCAGGACTTCCACATGCTGGCCATCTCCCGCATCAAGCCCGGCAAGAGCGCCGCGGACATCCTCGCGGTGCTCAAGACTCAGCAGGACGAGAAGGACGACAGCACCGTCTTCGTCGAGGCGTCGCCGGACATCGCCGGGGTGCCGCAGGTCCTCACGCCTGGTGCGACGACGACGACCTACCCGAACCTGGGAGCCGGCAGCTACGGGCTCATCTGCTTCTTCCCGTCGAAGACCAACGGCGAGCCGCACTTCACCCTCGGCATGATCAGTCAGCTGACGGTGCAACCCGAGCTCAGCGAGACGACCGCGCCGCAGGCAGCTGGCGAGGTGTCGACGACGGACACCGCGCTGACGCTGCCGGACCTCTCCTCCGGGAAGGGCACCTACAAGTACGCGAACCACGGCGCCCAAAGCCACGCGCTGCTGTTCGTCCAGCTGCACGACGGCAAGACGCTCGCGGACGCGATCAAGTGGTTCGACGACTACTTCCAGGCCAAGACGAAGCTCGAGGCGCGCCCGGGCGAGGTCTGGGGCGGCGTCGAGGAGGTCCAGCACGGCGCCAGCACGTACTTCGAGATCAACCTGCCGCCGGGTCACTACTGGGCGATCGACACCGCCTCGAAGGGCGAGGGCGACGGACAGGAGTACTTCCGCGACAAGAACGGCAAGCTACGCGCGGAGTTCACGGTCACGTAGACCGGGGGGAGCCCGGCGGGCGCTAGTGCAGCCGCGTCGCGACGTAGTCGATGCACGCGGTCAGCGCGCCGACGTCCGCCGGGTCGACCGCCGGGTACATGCCGATACGCAGCTGGTTGCGGCCGAGCTTGCGGTAGGACTCGGTGTCGACGATGCCGTTCGCGCGGAGCACTCGGGACAGCACGTTGGCGTCAACCGCCGGATCGAAGTCGACGGTGCCGACCACCGGTGAGCGCGCGTCCGGATCTTTGACGAAGGGCTCGGCGTAGGGCGACGCGTCGGCCCATCCGTACAGCACCGCGGCCGACTCGCGGCAACGCTGGCTCGACCAGGCCAAACCGCCGCGGTCGAGCAACCACTCCAGCTGGTCGGCGAAGAGGAAGAGGGTCGCGAGCGCGGGCGTGTTGTAGGTCTGGTCGAGCTCCGAGTTGTCCGCAGCGATGGTGAGGTCGAGCGACGGTGGCACCCAGCGCTCGTCGGTGAGGCGGCGCGCCCGGTCGAGCGCGGCGGGCGAGCAGAGCGCGAGCCAGACGCCGCCGTCGGACGCGAACACCTTCTGCGGCGCGAAGTAGTAGGCGTCGTAGTCAGCGGCGGCCACCTCGATGGCGCCGGCGGCCGAGGTCGCGTCGACGAGCACCAGCGCGGTGTCCGGCGCGCCGGGTCGCTGCACCGGCATGACAACGCCGGTCGAGGTCTCGTTATGCGTCAGTGCGTACGCGTCGACGGCCGCGTCCGCCACGGCGTCCGCCCGCGTGCCCGGCTCGGCGGACACGAGGTCCGGGTCGTCGAGGAACGGCGCGGCGCGCACGGCCGCCGCGAACTTCGCGGAGAACTCGCCGCACACGACGTGCTGGCTGCGCCGCTCGATGAGCGCGAACGTGGCGACGTCCCAGAAGGCCGTCGAGCCGCCGTTGCCGAGGACGACCGCGTAGCCGTCAGGCAGCGCGAAAAGCTCGCGCAGGCCGCCGCGGATGCGCGCGACGACCGACTTCACCGTCGGTTGTCGGTGAGATGTGCCGAGGTAGGTCGCGCCAGTCGCCGCCAGCGCCGCGAGAGACTCGGGGCGGACCTTCGACGGGCCCGAGCCGAAGCGGCCGTCGGCCGGCAGCAGCTCGTCCGGGATCGCGATCTCTTCCGGCTGCGCGGCGGTCATCGTCCGGATACCGCGGATGCCGCACGCGGCGCGGGTCCGACGTAGCGCGCCGAGGGCCGGATGAGCCGGCCGGAGCGCTTCTGCTCGAGAATGTGTGCCGACCAGCCAGCGGTGCGCGCGCAGGTGAACATCGAGGTGAACAGCGCCGCCGGCACCTCGGCGAAGTCGAGGACGACCGCCGACCAGAACTCGACGTTGGTCTGCAGCACGCGGTCGGGCTTGCGCTCGGCGAGCTCTGCCAGGGCGGCGGCCTCCAGCGCCTCGGCTACCTCGTAGCGGCGCGAGCCGAGTTCGCGGGCGGTCCGGCGTAGCACTCGCGCGCGCGGATCCTCGGCGCGGTAGACGCGGTGTCCGAAGCCCATCAGCCGCTCGCCGCGGTCGAGCACCTGACGTACGTAGGTCGCTGCGTCGCCGGTGCGCTCGACGTCGTCGAGCATCGCGAGCACGCGTGACGGCGCGCCGCCGTGCAGCGGCCCCGACAATGCCCCGACCGCGCCGGAGAGCGCGGCGGCGACATCGGCGCCGGTCGACGCGATGACGCGCGCGGTGAAAGTCGACGCGTTCATGCCGTGCTCCGCGGCGGAGATCCAGTAGGCGTCGACCGCCTTCACGTGCAGCGGGTCCGCCTCGCCGCGCCAACGGATGAGGAAGCGCTCCGGGATCGAGCGGGCCTTGTCGATCTCGCTCTGCGGGACCGGCGGTTGGTGAACGCCGCGCGCGGACTGGGCGACGAACGACATCGCGGTGACCGAGCACCGCGCGAGGTCCTCGCGGGCCTGTGTGTCGTCGATGTCGATGAGCTGGCCGAGCCCCCACATCGGCGCCATCTCGGCGAGCGCCGACTGCACGTCGACGCGCGCGTCGCCCGACCGGTGCGGGATCGGGATTGCCTCCGCCGGCGGTAGCCCGGGCAGGTACGCGCCGTCTACCAGCAGGCCCCAGACGTGCTCGTACGGCTCGACCCCGACGAGGTCTTCGATGTCGACACCGCGGTAGCGCAGCGCGTTGCCGGCCTTGTCCGGCTCGGCGATCTCGGACTCGAACGCGATGACGCCTTCGAGTCCGCTCTGCACCTCGGTCATGCCGTCATCTTGTCGTGCACCGGCGACACCGTGCGAACCTTCACCGGTGACTGCCGGGTCGGAGCTCGAGGCGCAGCTGCCCGTGCCGCGCCGCCGGTGGCGCGGGCGGGTTCGCGCCCTCGCCCTGGACGTGTCACCGCTGCGTCGCTCCCCGCCGTACCGCCGGCTCTGGGCGGGGCAACTCGTGTCGGTCATCGGCGCGCAGCTGACGCTCGTCGCGGTGCCGGTGCAGGTCTACGGGATCACGCACTCGTCGTTTGCCGTCGGGCTGCTCGGCCTGGCGGCGCTGCTTCCGCTCATCGTCTTCGGTCTCTACGGCGGCGCGATTGCCGACTCGATGGATCGTCGTCGCGTGCTGTTGGCGACGCAGCTGGTCCTCGCTGGGTCGAGCGTGCTGCTGATGCTCCTTGCGGTGTCGGGGTCGCGGGCGATCTGGCCGCTGTACGCGGTCGTGGCGATACAGGGCGCGGGGTTCGCCGTGGACACACCCGCTCGCCGGTCGATCATCCCGCGGCTCTTGCCACCGGAGCTCATCCCGGCGGCGAACGCGCTGAGCCAGGTGTCGTTCAACGTCGGGCTCGTCGCGGGACCGCTGCTCGCTGGACTCCTCATCGGCGAGCTCGGCCTCGGCTGGGCCTACGCACTGGACGCCGCGACCTACGGCGCGTCGTTCGCAGCAGCCTGGACCTTGCCGGCTCTGCGCCCAGAGGGCGGCGGGCGGCCAGCCGGCTGGGCGTCCGTCGTAGAAGGCTTGCGCTTTCTCGCGTCGCGCCGCGTGCTGCTCATGACCTTCGTCGTCGACATCAACGCGATGGTCTTCGGGATGCCGCGCGCGCTCTTCCCGGCGCTTGCGCTGGAGCGGTTCCATGGCGGAGCGCGGACGGTGGGGCTGCTCTACTCCGGAGTGGCGATCGGCGCGTTGCTCGGCGCGCTCTTCGGTGGGTGGTTCGGGCGCGTGCGGCGTCAGGGTCGCGCGGTTGTCCTCGCGATCGTCGTCTGGGGCATCGCGATCGCGGGCTTCGGACTGACGCGCACGTTGGGGCTAGCCGTCGTCCTGCTGGCCGTCGCCGGCGCGGGCGACATGGTCAGCGCGGTCTTTCGCACGACGATCCTGCAGACCGCGGCACCCGACGCGATGCTCGGCCGGCTCAACGGCGTGTTCATCGTGGTCGTCGCGGGCGGTCCGCGACTCGGGGACCTGGAGGCCGGGGCCGTGGCCGCGCTCGTCAGCCCGCAGTTCTCGGTCGTCTCCGGCGGCCTGGCATGCATTGCCGGCGTAGTGCTGCTCGCCGCGCTGGTGCCGAGCTTCGTGCGTTACGACGCGCGCGACCCCACGCCCTAGCCGCGAGTTGTCGCGCGCGAGTTGTCGCCGGGTCAGCCAGCGCGCAGCCGTTTCGCGACGAGCCGCAGATCGGCAACCAGCAGCGCGAGCTGCGCTTCGCGGTCATCCGACCGCAGGATCGACGAGGGATGCACGGTCGCGGTGATCACGGCGTCCGGCGGCCACGGGAGGAACTCACCGCGGTGCTGGGTGACGCGGAACGACGGGCCGAGCAACGCCTGCGCTGCCGTCGCGCCCAGGACGACGACGACCCGCGGCGTAACGGCAGCCAGCTCCGCCGTGAGCCACGGCGCGCAGGCGTCGACCTCCCACTTGTCGGGCTTCGCATGGATGCGGCGCTTGCCCTTCGCGGACCACTTGAAGTGCTTGACCGCGTTGGTCACATATACGGCGTCGCGCTCAATGCCGGCTCGTTCCAGCGCTGTGTCGAGCAGTCGCCCCGCCGGCCCGACGAACGGGCGACCGGTCAGATCCTCCTGGTCGCCGGGCTGCTCCCCGACGAACAAGATGGGTGCGCCGGGGTCGCCCTCGCCGAAGACCGTCTGCGTGCCGCGCTGCCAGAGGTCACACCCGCGGCAGCCCTGCGCCGCCCGCCGCAGGGCGGCGAGATCTCGGCGCGCCGGCAGATACGGCGCGGCCGTCACGTGCGGGTTGGTGCGTGCCACGGCGTCAGTGTGGTCGAACCGTTGCCCGTTCGACGTTTAGCCGGCGCGCCCCCGGCAACCCCTACGTCGGGGATCGCCTGCGGGGAGTTCGAAACGTCGCCCGTCGCACGCCGAGCCAACCGACTCTCCGAGCTCGCGCTCGACGCCTTGCCGCTCGGCGTGGTCGTCATCGACGCCGGTAACACGGTGCGCGCCCTGAACCAATCGGCGCGTCAGCTGCTCGGCGTGGACTCCCACGACGGCGTCGGCGCCCCGTTGCGCGAGTTGCCGCCGTACGACACCGGCGAGTGTCTGCAGAGCGTCGCCGACGAGGCCCGGGTGGGCGGCCACCGCGCTCGCCTAGACCGCCTTATGCGCCATGACGGCGACGGCGCGCCCGAGGTGTCGGTCGAGGCGACGCCTGTTACTGACGGCGACGAGACGGTCGGTGTCTGTCTTCTGGTGCTCCGTCGTCGCCCGCGAGCCGCGGACGAGCTCGAGTCGACGAACACGCAGCTGCGCGGTCACAACGTCGAGCTGCAGAGCATTAACTCGGAGCTCCGCGTGCGCACCGACGAGCTCAACCAGGTTGCGCTCTTCCTCGAGTCGATCCTCACCAGCCTGCACGGCGCCGTCGTCGTCGTGGACACCGACCTGGTCGTCCGTACCTGGAACGCGCGGGCGACCGAGCTGTGGGGTATCCGCGGGCGCGAAGCCCAAGGCAACGACGTGCTCGGTCTGCCGCTCGGCATCCCGCGCGACGACCTGGCGACCATCCTCCGTCGGGGTCTCCTCGGCGAGTCGACCCGGCGCGGCGTCGAGATCGTCCGCGCCGAGGGGGCGGTCGCGACGGCGCGGCTCACCGCGACGCCGCTGCGCGGCGCGGGCGACTCGGTCCGTGGAGTGATCCTGCTCGTGGAAGCGCAAGCCTGAGCTAGCCGAGTGACAGCTCGAACCAGACGGCCTTGCCGCCGTCTCGCGCCTGAACGCCCCACCGCGCCGCCAACATCTCGACGAGGGTGAGCCCGCGCCCCGTCGTGACGTCCTCGAACGGACGAATGCGCGGCACCGGCGCACGATGGTCTCCGTCGGAGACCTCGATGCGAACCGCGTCACGGCCGGTCTCGACCACGACACCGATCTCCGTGCCGGCATGCACGACCGCGTTCGTCACGAGCTCGCTGGTCAACAGCTCGGCTGCGTCGGCCACACTCGCGACGCGCCACTCCGCGAGTCGCTCCGCGACGAACCGCCGGGCGGCCGCCGCGGAGCGCCGTTCCGGAGGGAGACGCATCTCCGCGCGCAGGCGCAACTCCGTTGCTTGGACCTGTGTCATGAGTTGGACATCGCGTTTTGAGGTGTCGTGGAGGGGACAAGTCGGACTGTTACCGACGTACCCGGAGACACGGGGTCCGCAACCCGTTCCACCAGCAGAATCGGTCGGTTATCAGGAGTGACGACGGGTAACCCTTGAGTGTGCGCAAGGTCGTCCGCAAGCAGATCCGGCGCAGCCAACCGGGACTCGACGTGGCGGCTGACATCAACGCCGTGCTGTCGACGAACGTCGGCGGCGCGGGTGAGAAGAGCGTGACCAGTTCGCAGCAGAGCGTGCAGGTCCACCAGCGGTCCAGCAGCTCGACCGGCGCGCCGGACACGGGCGAGACCTCGACGAAGGGCAGGCAGTGATGGCAGACGAACGACCCGACCCCGAGCTGGAGCAGACGGGTCTGAGCTCGGATGAGATTGACGCGGAAGCCGGCGAGGAGCTGCCCGACCGCGAGGCGATGTCGCTGATCAACCTGAACGCGGCCGCGCCGATCAACGCCGCTGTGGCGCTCAACGCGTTGAGCGACGACTCGGTCGCCTACGCCAACGCGGAGCAGACCGGCACCATCACGCAGAGCACCTGACGGGAGCACGCGCATGGCGCAGGACACCCCCCGAACCGACGAAGCCACCCCGCAAGACGAGCTCTCCAACGAAGAGATCGAGGCGCAGGGCGGCGAGGAGCTGCCCGACCGCGAGGCCATGTCTCTGGTTAACGCCAACCTCGCGATCCCCATCAACGCCGCGGTCGCTGCGAACATCCTGTCCGACGGCTCGATCGCGTACGCCGACGCGACGCAGGCACCCGACATCGACCAGGCGACCTAGCGGAGACCAGCCCAAGAGGAGACGAGCATGGCGGAAGAGGATGACCAGCAGCGCCCCGACGTAGCCCCCGAGGGGCTTTCCGACGACGAGCTGCAGGCGCAGGAAGGCGAGGAGCTGCCCGACCGGGAGGCGATGTCGCTGATCAACGCCAACCTCGCGGCGCCGATCAACGCGGCGGTCGCGGCGAACGTGCTGTCCGACAACTCGATCGCTTACGCCAACGCCGAGCAGAACGTCGACATCACACAGTCGACCTGACGACCAGCGTCCGGCACGACGCCGAGGGGCGGGCTGCGGCCCGCCCCTCGCAGCGTCACCGGCCATAAGTCTGCTGACATGACACTCGCCGAGCGCACGACGACCGCGCCGCCATCCTCCACCGGCGCTGCGCCTCGACTTGCCGAGGGCATGGAGCTCATCGGCGAGTACGAGGGGTCCGGCTACAAGGACCCGCACTACATCGCGCGGCGCGCGGACGGTCACATCGTCCAGCTCTCGCATCTGCTCTACCTGGTCGCCCAGGCGGCCGACGGGGAGCGGGACGATGCCGGCATCGCGCAGGCGGTGTCCGAGAAGTTCGGCCGCGGGGTAAGCACCGACAACGTCCGTGTGCTCGTCGAGGAGAAGCTCCGACCTCTCGGGGTGCTCGCGCGCGCGGATGGGTCGAGCACTGAGGTCACCCCGCTCGACCCGCTCCTCGCCCTGCGCTTTCGAACTGGTGTGATTCCCGCGCGAGCCGTCCGGGCGATTGCCACGACGTTCAAGCCGTTGTTCTTTCCGCTCTTCGTGCTCGCAGTGATCGGCGGCATGGTCGCGCTCGACGCGTGGCTTTTCACTCGGCACGGCGTCGCGCAGAGCGTCCGCGAGACGCTCTACCAGCCGCTGTTCTTCCTTGCGCTGCTCGGCATGGTCGTTGCGTCGGCCGCGTTCCACGAGACCGGCCACGCGACCGCGTGTCGCTACGGCGGCGCCGAGCCGGGCGTGATGGGCGCGGGGATCTACTTCGCGTGGCCGGCGTTCTACACCGACGTCACCGACGCCTACCGGCTCGGTCGCGGCGGCCGGCTGCGGACCGATCTGGGCGGCGTCTACTTCAACCTGATCTTCTGCCTCGCGACCTTCGGCGCCTTCGTCCTGACGCGCTTCGAGCCACTGCTGCTCGTGCTGCTGTTCCAGCAGTTCGAGGTGATCCACCAGATGCTGCCGTTCCTGCGCATGGACGGCTACTACGTCATCAGCGACCTCACCGGCGTGCCCGACCTGTTCATGCGGATCGGACCGATCCTGCGCAGCTTCCTGCCCGGCCGCCGTGACCCCCGCGTCAACGAGCTCAAGCCGTGGGTCCGCATAGCGGTCACCCTGTGGGTGCTCGTCATCGTGCCGTTCCTGCTGTTCAACCTTGCCGTGATCGCTATTTCGCTGCCGCGCATCCTCGCGACCGCGTGGGACTCCGCCGCGAAGACCACGCATGACGTCGGCAGAGCTTTTGGGGACGGCGACGTCCTCAAGGGAGTCGTCGGCGCGTTGCAGCTGGTTTTGCTCTCGCTGCCCATCCTCGGCCTCGTCCTGATGTTCGCGCGGCTCGGCAAACGCATCGTCGGCGGGGTGTGGCGCTGGTCGGCCGGCAGCGTGTTACGGCGGGGTGCAGCGCTCGTCGTCACCGTTGCCGCCGCGGCGTTCCTCGTGCTCGCTTGGTGGCCCGACCAGGACTACCGGCCCATTCAGCCGGGCGAACGCGGCACGCTCGACGCCGCGCTGACGTCGCTGACGGCGGTCGCCGGTGACGTCGCCGACCCGGCGCGGGGGTTCGACGCCGAGCCGGACACACCGGTCGCGCGCGAGTCCACGGCCCCCCCCGAGTCGTCCGGGGATGTCGCGCCGACACCGGGGACGACCCCGGACACCGACCCGTTTGCTAGCCCGACGCCCGAGGCAACGGCAGCGGATACCAGCGAGCCGACGCCGGCTGACACGCCAACCGACTTCGCGTCACCCACGCCAACGCCGACGTTCACTCCCTGACCGCCGCGAAGGAGAGCTGATGCGCATCCCACGGTTCCTGCTGGCGCTCGTTCTCGCCACATCCGGCTGGGGCGCGATAGCACCGGTGGCGCGCGCCGACTCGGCTGCGGTCGTCGTCAACACGCACGACGGCCTCGACATGTTCCGTCTGGTGTTCCAGATCCGGCGGGTCGGCGGCGACGTCGTAGACGAGGCGAACCTCGCTGCTGCCGTCTCGAGCTGCACGTCATGCCAGAGCGTGGCGATCGCGATACAGGTCGTGCTCGTCACGAGCGACCCGTCAGTCGTCACGCCGACGAACACAGCCCTCGCGATCAACATCGAGTGCACGCTCTGCGACACGCTCGCCATCGCCTACCAGTTCGTCCTCGGCGTCGACAAGGCAGTCCACTTCACACCCGACGGCTACCGCGAGCTGGCTGCCATTCGCAAGGCGTTGCACGACCTGCGTGGGGTCGACCTCAGCAGCGCCGAGATCGACGCGCAGGTATCGGCGTTGATGGACCGACTCGCCGTCGTGCTGCAGAACGAGCTGGTTTCGGGCCCTCCACAGCCGCCAGCCGCGGACGCGTCATCGTCGTCCTCGCCGGAGTCATCCGCCCCGGACAGCACGCCGACCGAGAGTTCTGGCTCGACCTCGCCGAGCGAGTCGGCGTCCGCAGAACCCACGTCGAGTGTCAGTCCATGAGGCGCGTCACCGCCGGTGTAGTCGTCGCGGTCGCGGTGCTGGGCGCCGGCTGCGGCCGCGACGGGACCGCAACCGAGCGGGCACTGCGCAAGACCGCCGCTGAACTCGGCAAGGTCCACAGTGGCGAGGTCATCGCGCGGCTGGCCGCAGTCACCGCGAAGGCGCCAGACCGTCCGGTCGGCTTCGAGATGCGCGGACCGTTTGCCCTGGCCGAGCCCGGGGCGCTCCCGCGTGGCCGCCTGGACTACACGCAGCTATCGGGGACGGACAAGAGCACGGTCACCTACATCGGAACCGGCGACCGCGCGTTCGTCCAGGTCGAGGGCACCGCCTACGAGCTGGCCGGGGAGCAGCTCGATGCGTTACGCCGACCCGCGAGCGACGACGCACCCGGCGGCTTATCCACGCTGCGCGTCGACGACTGGTTCGTCTCTCCGCGTCTCTCCGACGGCGGCACCGTTGGCGGCGTCGCGACGGACAAGATCGAGGCGAAGCTCGATGTACCGGCGACGCTTGGCGACCTCCAGGAGCTCGCGCGCAGTTTTGGCGCCGCGGGCTTGGGCGCATTGCCGCCGCTGTCGGTCGCGGATCGCGAGCACCTGCGCGCCGCGACCGACGCGTCGACCGCGATCGTCTACACGGGCAAGAAGGACCGCGTCCTGCGTCGACTCGTCCTACACATCTCGCTCTCGGGCGTGGACCCGAGCACGCTGCCCGCCGCTGTCTCGTCGTTGATGCCGGTGACGATCGACCTCGACCTCGCACTCGCGCGGGTCAACGAACCCGTCACCGTAGAGACACCGACCGCAGTCAAGCCCTACTCCGAGCTGCGTCGTCGGTAGCCGCGATGCCGGTGCTCGTGGGCACGTCCGGCTGGCAGTACGCGAGCTGGCGGGAGCGGTTCTACCCGCGCGGTGTCGCGCAGGCGAAGTGGCTCGAGTTCTACGCCGAGCGCTTCGCGACGGTTGAGGTGAACAACGCGTTCTACCGCCTGCCGGAGGCGCAGACGTTCACGAAGTGGGCACAGCGCACGCCGGCGGACTTCGTCGTCGGCGTCAAGGCGTCGCGCTACCTGACGCACATCAAGCGGCTGCGCGCACCCGCCGAGCCGGTGGCGCGTTTCATGCAGCGCGCGCGCAACCTCGGGCCAAAGCTCGGGCCGATCCTCCTGCAGCTGCCGCCGACGATGCCCCAGAGCCTGGACGACCTGGACGAGACGCTCACGCTGTTCGGCACGCAGGTGCGGGTCGCGGTCGAGTTCCGCCACGCGTCCTGGTGGGCGGACGAGACCTACGACGTGTTGCGCCGGCACGGTGCCGCGCTCGTGCTCGCCGACCGCGAGTCGGAACCCATCGCGCCGCTCGAGCGCACGGCCGACTGGGGCTACGTGCGGTTCCACTCCGGCGACGCGCGCCCGTACCCGTGCTACTCCCGGCGTGCGCTCGCGATGTGGGTCGCCCGCCTGGCCGAGTTGTGGACTCCGGCCGAGACCGTCTACGCGTACTTCAACAACGATCCCGAGGGCTGTGCTATTCGCGACGCTGTCGTGTTCGCAGCCGAGGTGAGCCGCCATGGCGGCTCACCCACTCGCGTGCCCGACCCCGCGACCGTGCGCGTCGGCGTACTGCGCTGACGCGCCCGTGATCTGAGCACTCACCACTCCGAGAGCTTCCAGATCTCGGGCTGCATTACGCCGGGCTCGCCGACGTCGGCGAAAAGGCGCGCCGCCGTCTTCAGCTCGGCAACCGCCTCGGCGGCGCGGCCGGCCGCATGCAGCAGGTCGGCGAGGTTGGTGTGTAGGGCGGCCTCGCGGTGCCGGTCGCCGATCGTCACGCACAGCGCGAGAGCGCTCGTCCGCAACGCGATCGCCGCGTCGAGCTCGCCGTCGGCCGCGAAGGGGAGCGCGAGGTTGTTGAGCGCAGCGACGCGGGCGACTGGATCGTCGAGGACCTCTGCCAGTCGCCGGCTCTCCTCGAGGTGCTGCCGTGCATTCGTCGTGTCGCCACGACTGTTCGCGAGTACGCCGAGCAGGTTGTGGGCCTGTGCGAGCGCGGCCGTGTCCGTCGTCTCCGCCGCCAGCTCCAGCGCTTCGGCCGCGAGCCGGCGCGCTGACTCGGGAGCGCCCCGCCGGTGCGCGTTCAGGCTGCGGTCCGCGACGACGCGCGCACGCAATGTCCGGGTCTCCGCCGCCGCGAGGTGTGACAGGGCCGCCTCGAAGTGGCTTTCCGCGAGGTCCCACTCACCTTGCCGGTGTCGGACGTTGCCGAGCTTGTGCTCGATCCGCGCGAGCGCTGCGCCGCTGCTGTGTGCTGCAGCGGCTTCGTACTCCGTGATCGCCGGCGCGTATCGACCGAGCCACGTCTGGATGTCGCCGGCGGACTCATGCAGGGTCGCTGGCTCGGGATGGCCGAGGGCGAGCGCGGCGGCGAGGTGCTCAAGTGCCTCATGGTGCGCGTAGAGGTGGCGCGCCCGCGCGGCCGCATCGGCATAGACGGCCGCCGCGTCCTCATCGTCGCCGGCTGCGCGCAGGTGCCCGGCGATGAGTGCGGTGAGCTCTGCGGCGTCGCGCCGGCGCCGGAGGGCTGCGGCGGTCCGCCGGTGCAGCAGCCGACGGCGGGCGAGCGCCGTGCTGTCGTAGGCAACCTGGCGCAGCTTGTCGTGGGTGAAGTCGTACAGCGCGGCGCGCGCGCCGTTGCCCACGTCGCGGATCAGCCCGTGGCCGCGGAGCTCTTCGAGCGCGGACACCGTTTCGGGCGCGCTACGACCGGCCGCCGCGCGCACCACGTCACTGTCGAACGTGCGCCCGATGACGGCGGCTGCGGTCAACACCTGGGCCCCCGCCGCGCTGACCGCTGACAGGCGCGCGCCGAGCAGGTCGCGCACGCTGCCCGGGAGCTCCCACGCGTCGGCGAGGCCGTCGGGTCCGCGACGTCGCAATGCGTCGAGGTACTCAACGACGAAGAACGCCAGACCTTCGGTCTCCGCCCAGAGCCGGGCGCCGAGCGCAG
>JBHELW010000268.1:0-7218 GCA_046262915.1 Mycobacteriales bacterium
CGGCGGGCCGCCGTCGAGCAACGAGCCTTGCCAAGCGAGAGCGGGCTTCACTGCTCGATTTTACGGCGGGAGCAGGCGCGGTCCGACCGCGCGGATCAGGACGGCGGCCCACGTGCGGAACGGCCGCCACGGCTCGGCGAGCCGGCGGTACTCGCCCTCCGTCGGGACGGCACGCAGCCCGTACAGCTGACCAGCGAGCTCGCGCACGCGCGGCTCCTGCATCGGGAGCACGTCGGTCAGCCCGGTCGCGCGCGCGACGATGAGCTCGCTGTAGAACGGCCCGATCCCCGGGATCGCCTGCAGCTCGACCATCGCCTCGGCCGGCTCGAAAGCCGTGAGCCGCTCGACGTCGAGCCGGCCAGCGAGCGCCGCGTCCGCGACGCCGTGCAGCCGGTCCAGGCGATCGGCAGAAACCCCGTCCACGACAGCTACGCCGAGCAACTGCGCCGGACTCGGGAACGCCGCCTCGGGTCGGCCGGCGACATCGAACGTCTCGCCGTGGCGTGCCGCGAGCTCCGCGCGCGTCGCGCTCGCGTCCTTCGAGCTGCGGCGGGCACTGAGCACCGCCCACGCCGCGGCCTCGTAGGGCGAGTAGAACAGCGGCGGGCGCAGCCCGGGCGCGGCGGCCTGTAGTCGCGCGATGACGGGGTCGCGATCACCGACCTGGGCGAACTCCGCGCCGTCATGGTCGAGCGAGAGCACACGCGCGACCTGACGCCAGACCCCGTCCAGGTCGGCGTCGCCGTGAACGGTGCAGCGCACGCCGTCCTCGTGCGGTCGCACCTCGACGCCGACGCCCTCCCAGGTGCGGTCGAGACAGAACGCGAGGCGCATCACGCCGTCGTACTCGCCGGCGGTGCGCTGCCCATAGCCGAAGTGCGCCGACTGGGCCAGCGCGAACGGGCCGCGCGCGACGATCGTCAAGCTGCGCGGCACGCCCGTACCCTAGAGGCGCCGGTGCACCACTCGGCGCATTCCCCTACAGCCGAGATCGGAGCCGTCGTGGCCACGCGTGACGACCTGCGCAACGTCGCCATCGTCGCGCACGTCGACCACGGCAAAACGACCCTCGTCGACGCGATGCTCTGGCAGAGCGGAGCGTTCGGCGCGCACGAGGACGTCGCCGAACGCGTCATGGACTCCATGGACCTGGAGCGCGAAAAGGGCATCACGATCCTCGCGAAGAACACCGCGGTCCGCCACGGCGACATCACCGTCAACATCGTCGACACACCGGGGCACGCCGACTTCGGCGGCGAGGTCGAGCGCGGGCTCGCGATGGTCGACGGCGTGCTGCTGCTCGTCGACGCGAGCGAGGGACCGCTGCCGCAGACGCGCTTCGTGCTCCGCAAGGCGCTGGCCAGCAAGCTGCCGGTCGTACTCGTCGTCAACAAGGTGGACCGGCCGGATGCGCGCATCGCCGAGGTCGTCGACGAGACCTACCAGCTCTTTCTCGACCTCGACGCGACCGCCGACCAGATCGACTTCCCGATCGTCTACTGCCAGGCGAAGGCCGGGCGCGCGTCGCTGAAGCAGCCGGCCGACGGCGAGTCGCCCGACAGCGAGGACCTCGAGCCGCTCTTCGAGGTGCTGCGCGAGACGATCCCTGCGCCGTCCTACGACGAAGGCGCACCGCTGCAAGCGCACGTGACCAACCTCGACGCCTCGCCGTACCTCGGCCGGCTCGCGCTTTGCCGAATCCACAACGGCACGATGCGCAAGGGCCAGCAGGTCGCGTGGTGCCGCGTCGACGGCAGCATCCAGACCGTCAAGCTCACCGAGCTGCTCATCACCGAGGCGTTGGAGCGCGTCCCCTGCGACGAGGCACGCCCCGGCGACATCGTGGCCATCGCCGGCATCCCGGAGATCACGATCGGCGAGACGCTCACCGACCCCGACGACCCGCGGCCGCTGCCGGTCATCACCATCGACGAGCCGAGCCTGTCCATGACCGTGGGCATCAACACGGCGCCACTGGCGGGCCAGAGCGGCAGCAAGCTCACCGCGCGGCTGGTCAAGAACCGGCTCGACGCCGAGCTCGTCGGCAACGTCTCCATCCGCGTCCTGACGACCGAGCGACCCGACACCTGGGAGGTGCAGGGCCGCGGCGAGCTGCAGCTTGCCGTGCTCGTCGAGATCATGCGGCGCGAGGGCTTCGAGCTCACCGTCGGCAAACCGCAGGTCGTGACGCGCCTGGTGGACGGCGCGGTCCACGAGCCGATGGAACGGCTGACGATCGACGCGCCGAGTGACTACCAAGGTGTGCTGATCCAGCTCATGGCGTTGCGCAAGGGCCGGCTCGAGCAGATGGTCGACCACGGCTCGGGATGGATCCGGATGGAGTACCTCGTTCCCGCGCGCGGCCTGATCGGCTTCCGCACCGAGTTCCTCACCGAGACCCGCGGCACCGGTCTGCTCCACCACGTGCACGAGCGCTACGAGCGTTGGCACGGCGAGCTGCGCACCCGACCGACCGGCAGCCTGATCGCTGACCGACGCGGCATGACCACCGGCTTTGCGCTGGCCAACCTGCAGGAGCGCGGCACGCTCTTCGTCGGCCCGGGCACCGAGGTCTACGAAGGAATGATCGTCGGCGAGAACGCGCGCGCCGACGACATGGACGTCAACCCGACCAAGGAGAAGAAGCTCACCAACATGCGCTCGTCTACGGGCGACGTGCTGGTGCCGCTCATCCCGTACCGCCAGCTCTCGCTCGAGCAGGCACTGGAGTTCTGCCGCGAGGACGAGTGCGTCGAGGTGACGCCGGCGACCGTGCGACTGCGCAAGGTCGTGCTCGACGCCGCCGAGCGCGAGCGGTCCCGCGGCAAGCGCGCCCGGGCGCGCGCCGAGTCGGCGCCTGCCTAGACGGTGACCGCGTCGCCGTCGTGGGTCGCCACCCCGGAGCCGAGCTCCGACCAGCACTCGGTCAGCGCGGCCGCCGCGTCGTCCCACGTCGGCAACGTCGCCGCCAGCTGGCGAGCGGCGAGCTCCAGCTCACGGCGCGCGGTCGCGTCGTCGAGCAGCGCGGTGAGCGCAGCGGCGAACTCCGGTGCGCTGTCTGCGACCCGAGTAGAGGCCCGCGCCTCGGCGCCAAGCCCCTGGATGCCAACTGACGTCGTGACGATCGCCTTGCCGCGGGCGAGCGCCTCGAGCATCTTCACCTTGACCCCGCCGCCGACCCGCAACGGGCAGACCACAACGGTCGCGGCGTCGAGCAGCGGCTCCACCGCGGGCACCCGCCCCGTCACCTCGACACGCGGTCCGGCCAACTCCGCTACGGCGGGTGGCGGGGCGTCGCCGACGAGCTGCACGCGCAGGTCGGCATGGCCGTCGACGAGCGGCAAGATGTCGCGCACGAGGAAGCGCGCGGCGTCGATGTTGGGCTCGTAGCGGAAGTTGCCGACGAAGACGACCCGCGGCGCGGCGTCCGTTGACGTGCGCGCTTCGGGGAGCGACGACAGCTCGACGCCCCGCGCTTCGGGGAGCAGCGGCACCTCGACGCCGTCGGCGAGCGATGGCACCTCGACGCCGTCCGGGAGAACCACAACATCGCGGATGCCGGCCGCCGCCATCGCCGCGCGATCCTCCAGCGTCACCGTCGCGCACTGGTCGGCCCGCTGCCACGCCGCGAGCTCGCTCGCCCGCGTGCGGGCCGCCTCGGCAAGCAGTGCTTGCGCGTCAGTGTCCGCATGCCGCGCGCGTTGCTCCCACAAGCGGTACTCGATGTTCTGCTCGACGAGCAGCACGCGCGCGGTCGTGTCCGGCGGCACGTGCTGCATGAGATAGAACCCCTCGACGTGTACGACGTCGGGCGTGGCGTCCGCGATGAGAGCGAGCGCGGCCGCGCTCGCGTGCCGGCGCACCTGCTCGGGTGCCGCTACAGCGGCAGAGATCGGTTGCCGGTCTGCTGCCAGCACCCGCACGGACGCGCAGTGCGGCGAGAGCGCCGCCGCATTCGCCTCATCTTCCCGCGGCGTCTTCGAGACGACGACGAGGTCGACGGCGAACCGCGCGCCCACCCGGCGTAACAGCTCGTACTCGCGCCGCCGACCACCGCTCACCGGCGGGAACGGCAGGTGGCAGGTGAGAAACAGCACGCGAGGGGTCACGGTGTCACACAGCGTCGCATAGGGCACGCTCGGCAGGAGAAGGTCGCGCCGTCGCCGTAGTTTCCGTTCACGCCCGCCTGCCAGCCGCAGCGACCGAAGGACTCTCCATGTCCCGCATTCGTCCAGTGCTCGCCACCGTCGTCGCGCTCGGTGCGCTCGGCGCCTTGCCACCGCTCGACGTCGCGGGCGCGCGCACGGCACCCGCGGCCGTCACCGTCGCACCGGTCGTCGCGCGTCTCGCGGTGGCGCAGCCGGCGGGTGGCCTCGCGCCCGGCACGCCCCTGCATGTCACCGGGACTCTCAACCGGCAGGACCCGAGAACCGCCGCGGTCGGCCACGCGCTTCCCGCGAGCTACCGGCTACGCGTCCACAACGAGGACGCGTCGATCGACCACACCTACGGGCCGTTCCAGACGCGCACCGGCGATGTCGACGTCACGCTGCCTGCGGCCGCCACCGCGGACGTGAGCCCGACCGAGGATGAGCAGTACCGCGAGGTGCTGGCGGTCACTGCGGTCGACGTCCGCGCGGCGGGGCTCTCGGCACCGACCGCGGCCGGCGCAGCCGCGGCAACCGTTGCGAAGCCGCCGGCCGGGCTGCGCGTCGACACGCTGTGGAGCTCGCACGTCGGCTGGGTCAAGCCCGGCGAGACCTATCCCATGCGCGTCCTGGTGCGGAACTACGCCGGGACGAAACGCGCCGGTGTCACCGTGACGCTGCGCGGCGTGCCGGGCATGGTTCTGCGCAAGGCCCGCTCGGGCAGCACCAACGTCGCGATCCGCAGCAACGCGCTCACCTGGCGGGTCGGCACCGTCGCCGGTGGCACCGCCACGCGGCCAGCCGTCAAGGCGCTGGTCATCGAGGCGCGCGCCCGGACGCTGCGCGAGGACCCGCGCGTGTCGTGGAAGAACCTCTCGCTCACCGCAACGCTCCGCTACGGCGGGACCCGCTCCTCGGCCACCAGCCACGGACCCAAAGTCATCCCGCCGGACGGGTTCTACGACACGGCGCGCTACGGCGACCGGCCCTTCCCCGTCGTCCCGATCGACTACACCGACCGCAAGCACCGTCCGGAGAACGCGGCGGCCAAGGTGTCCCGGGTCATCAACGATCCGAAGTACAAGGGCTCGACGTTCGCGCTGTACCAGGAGATGTCGCTCGGCCAGCTCTTCCCGCACGCCACGGTCCCGTCCGCGGGCATCGCGACGCGCGACGTGAAGCCGACGGACGGCCTGCACTTCTCCGTCCCGGCGCCGACCGGCACCTGCCGTGGCGCGAGCCAGGTCAGCCCGGTCGACGGCGCCCCGCTCCCGACGTACACGCAGCGCGTGAACGACGGGTGGTACCAGCTGCCCGGCACGACCGACTACTACGGCGATGACAAGTACGGCTCCGCGCTGGCCGGCGCGCTCGGCGGCGTCGGCCCGCTGTTCTCTATCGACGACGCATGCGGGCCCACCGCGAAGGCGGCCTTCGACGCGGCGGTCGTCGCGGACCCGGACATCGACTACAGCGACTACGACAGTGACAAGGACGGGGTCGTCGACTTCTTCGAGGTCATCTTCGTCGGCCTCGGTGGCCACGGCGTGAGCCAGCTGGGCTGTACCGGAGACATCAACGACCCGGACCAGTGCGGCCTCGCGGAGGACCCGCCGACGCCCTACTACGACAACATCTGGCCGCACAGCTCGAGCCTCGAGTTCAGCTATACCGACCCGGCGACCGGCCAGGGCGGCTACGTCAGTAAGGACCAGCTGAAAGACCACGAGGGCCGGCCGCTCTTCTACACCGACAAGACGCGCGGGCAGATGACGACGCGGCGCACGGCGTACAAGGTCTTCGTCCGCGTCGGTCCCTACAACGTCAACCCCGAGACGGCGCTCGCGAAGGCATCTGTCATCAGCCACGAGTACGGCCACTCGCTGGGGCTGCCGGACTTCTACTCGACCGGCAGTCGCGAGACCTACGGCGACTGGAACCTCATGGCCACCGACAAGAGCCAGAACATGGACATCTTCTCCAAGCAGGAGCTCGGCTGGATCGTGCCGCGCGAGGTCCCGAAGGGCAGCACGAAGGTCCTCAACTGGCGCGACTCCAAGGTTGACACCCACCAGATCGTGTGGCACACCCCGAGCGGCCAGCGCTACACGCTGTCCGGATCGACGGTGCATAACGCCCTCGCCTACACCGTGAAGCTTCCTCAGCGTCGCGTCATCAGTCCGACAAAGCTCCGCGACGCGTCGCCGACGCACACCTGGTGGTCGGGGTCCGGCAACAGCTTCGGGTGCGCGCCCGCCGGCGCGCACAACCTCGACGTCTACTTGCCCGAGCTGAAGAACGTCCCGGCCGGCACGACGGTCACCGCGTCCTTCAAGTCCCTCTGGGACATGGAGTGGGACTACGACTACGGCTTCGTGCTCACCGGCAAGCCCGACAGCAACGGCAAGGTCAGCAGCTACACCAGCCATGCGTCGAGCAACGGCTACACCACCCCGGGCCCCGTCAACCCCAATGGCGTGTCGTGCCAGACGACGTATGGCAACGGCCTCACCGGCTCCAGTGGCTCCTACCGAGACCGCAGCGATACGCCGGACCGCGCCGCCGGGACCTACCCGGACCCGACGTTCCTCGCCGACAGCTACGACATCTCCGACCTCGCCGGAACCGGCGGTGTCCTGCGGTTCAGCTACAGCACCGACCCCGGGGTCGCCCGGCCGGGCTGGTTCATCGACGACCTGACGATTACCGCGGGCAGCAAAGTCATCTACAAGAGCAACTTCGAGAAGACCGGCAGCCCCGAGGATCCGCGTCTGTTCAACGGCGGGTGCGCGCGCGACACGACAGTCGCGGCGCAGTGCACGGACGGCTGGCAGTGGCTCGACGCGAGCGAAGGCCTCGGCTTCGACCACGGCTACTACCTGGAGATGCGCGACCGCTCCGGCTACGACTACGACGGCAAGGGCCAGAACGACCGCGACTCGATCAAGTTCCAGCCGGGTCTGCTGCTCGTTTACACCGACGAGGCGCACGGCTACGGCAACACGGGTGCGTCGGACCCGCCGCCGCAGTCACCGCTCGACGCCAACCCGGCGAAGCCGACCACCGACTC
>JBHELW010000269.1:0-1680 GCA_046262915.1 Mycobacteriales bacterium
AGGTGGTCACATGACGCGCGCGCGGATCGTCATCGTCGGCGGACTGGTCTTCGCGGTGATGACGGGCGCTGCTGGGCCCGCTCTCGCGCAGACGGCGACGCCCTCGCCGTCGCCGACCGAGCGCACCGTCACGGTCACCCGGGCGGACAACAACGGCTTCGTCTGGTTACGCCGCGGCGACCGGCTCGTCGTGTCGCTGAGCGCGCCCAGCCGCGGCGTCTGGTTCGACCCGGAGATCGTGCGCGCGGACCGCGGGTTCGGCCTCTACCGCGAGGCGGCACACGTCGACACCGCGGGCGCGGGCGCGACCTTCCTCGCCGCGAGCGACAGCGACCAGTGGGTGGGAACGACGAACGACGACACGTGCTTGCACGCGGACCCGCCGTGCGACTTCAACCGCGACTCGTGGAAGATCCAGGTCGTTGTAGCGGACGACCAACCGACGCCACCGCCGCACCCGATGGACACGCCGCCGTCGCCGTTCTTCCGCCCTGGCGGGGCCGTCCCGCCGGCAACTGGTCGGACCGTGACGGTCAGCCCCGATTTCGACGACGTCGTCCACCTCCAGCCCGGCGACCGGCTCGTCGTCGAGGCGCCAGGGCACTTCACCGACCCGAGCGCCGAGGTGGAGGCCGGTCTATTCCGCGAGTCGCTCGACGTCGACGCGGACACAACGCGCGCGACGTTCTTCGCAGCGTCCGAGACGGTCGCAGGCGTCGGATTTAGCAGCGACGCCGCGTGCTTCTACACCGAACCGCGGTGCCTAATGGCCACGCGGTCGCTGGGCTTCAGCGTCATCGTCGGGTGCGGCCGCCCTCTGCGCACCGAGCCTGGGGTCGTCGCGGATCCGTACGGCGTGACCATCGACGCCCAGCCGCGAGTGCTGCGCGCCGGTGCAGCCACGAGCGTCGCCGGGCACACGTTCACACCGTTCGGCGGCAGCGGCCCGGCCGACGAGCCAGTCGCGCTGCTCGTGCGACGCGCGGGCGAGGCGGACTGCTCGTTGCTGACGGTGGTCCGCACCAGCTCCGACAGCACCTACGCCGTCACGCAGGCGCCGCTGGTCAACCGCAGCTATCGCGCACTGCTGCCACGCTCGCCGTACAGCCCGATCGCACAGGTCGACGTCGCGGTCCGGACGGCGCTGAGGCGCACGTCGCCGGCAAACGGCGCCGTGATCTCGCGGCGTACGCCGGTCATCGTGCGCGGCACAGCCCGGCCCGCGCAACCGGGTGCGACCGTCGTGCTGCAGTCGCGAACCGGCACCTCGACCCGGCAGGTCATCGCTCGCGGCACCGTCGCCGCGGACGGCTCCTTTACCATCACCCGTTCCGCGCTGGCCCCCGGGCGTTACACCCTGCAGCTAGCCATCGGCGCCACCCCGACCAACGCCCCAGGAGCGTCGACGGAGTTCATCGTCACCGTCCGCTGACCGAATCTCCCGCGTTGCGGGGAGTTCTGAGCGTGTCCCGACCCGCGGAGAACTCCCCACAACGAGATGTCCACGGGGTGGCGGGCGACGGCGCACCTGCCGTCACGAGACACGGCACCGGACGCCCGGGGTCACGGGGCGTCCGGTGTCGCGCACCGGGCGCTGCGAAGCCGCCCGATGTCGGAGGCGCGGCATTTGCCGCGCGCGTTGGTCAGTCGCGATTCCCTCTAACGGGCTAGCACGAACGT
>JBHELW010000270.1:0-3255 GCA_046262915.1 Mycobacteriales bacterium
CTGCGGCGTGGGCGGACGTCGCGCAGTGAAGCCCGTCTATGTCCTCAACGGACCCAACCTGGGCCGGCTCGGCAGCCGCGAGCCGGCGGTGTACGGCACGGCGAGCTACGCCGACCTGGTGGCCGCCGTCGAGGCCGAGGCGATGGCGCTGGGACTCGCGGTCGAGGTGCGGCAGACCGACGACGAAGCGACGCTCATCGGCTGGCTGCACGAAGCGGTCGACGAGGCCGCCGCCGTGGTTCTCAACCCGGCGGCGTTCACGCACTACTCCTACGCCGTGCGCGACGCGGCGCAGGCTCTGGGCGTACCACTGGTTGAGGTGCACCTGACGAACATCGCCGCTCGTGAGGAGTTCCGCCGACATAGCGTGATCTCCGACGTCGCCCGCGGCACGATCGCCGGCTTCGGCATCGACTCCTACCGCCTGGCGCTGCGCGCGGTGAGCTCTCTCCTGTCGAACGGTGACCCGCTACCGTGAATCCATGGCACAAGATCACCAGCAACTGCCTGCGGAAACGGCGGCAATCCAGCGCCGACTAGAGGCAGGGAGAGCCGCCATTGCTGACTGGGAGGCCGAGCACGGCGGGTTAACAGAGGACGAGCTTGCTGACGGCAGGGCAAGAGCACGCGAGTCGCTCGGTCGAGCCGGCGCACGCCGTGCATCGCGCGCGTCGGCTTGATGGACGAGAGCGCCGACCCCACGCCCGCCGTATAAGGCACCTGACCAACACCGATCCTGAGGGGAACTTGGATGCCTGAGACGCACGAGCGGCGACGCACGGCACTGCGCGCCGCGCTGGCGGAGCTCGACGTCGAGGCCGCGCTCGTCACGCGGCTAGTCAACGTGCGCTACCTGACCGGCTTCACCGGGTCCAACGGCGCGGTGCTGGTCACGGCTGACGCCGCGGTGCTCGCGACCGACGGCCGCTACCTGACGCAGTCGGCCCAGCAGGCGCCCGACGTTGAGCGCATCGTCGAGGGACCCGTCGTCAGCGGCCTTGTCGAGCGCGCCGTGAAAGCCGGCGTACGCCGGCTCGGCTTCGAAGAGCACGACGTCTCCGTCGAGCTGCATGCGCAGTTGACCACGGTCGCGGCGGGCACGGCGCTGACGACGCTGCAGCACGCCGTAGAGAAGCTGCGCGTCGTAAAGGACGAGACAGAGATTGCGGCCCTGCGGGAGGCGTGCGCGATCGCGGACCGTGCCTTCGCGGAGCTGCTGCCGACGATCCGCGCCGGGCGCAGTGAGCGCGCGATCGGGATCGACCTCGACGCGCGGATGCGCGCGCACGGCGCGCTAGACCCGTCGTTCGAGACGATCGTCGCGTCCGGCCCAAACAGCGCGATCCCGCATCACCGCCCGACAGAGCGCGTGGTCGCGAAGGGTGAGCTGCTGAAGTTCGACTTCGGCGCGGCCTATGACGGGTACCACTCCGACATGACGCGCACCGTGATCGTCGGGCCCGCCGAGGACTGGCAGCGCGCGCTGTACGAGCTCGTTGCCGCATCGCAGGCTGCGGGGCGTGCGGCGCTGCGGCCCGGCGCGGTCACCGGCGACGTGGACCAGGTGGCACGCGCGGTCATCGAGGACGCGGGCTACGGCGATGACTACCTGCACTCACTCGGGCACGGCGTCGGGCTGGAGATCCACGAGGCACCGACGCTGCGCGCGGGCGGCACGGATCAACTCGCGGCCGGAATGCCGGTGACCGTCGAGCCGGGTGTCTACCTGGCGGGTCGCGGCGGCGTACGCATCGAGGACACGCTCGTCGTTCGCGACGAGGGTCCTGAGCTGCTCACGATGACGACGAAGGAACTGTTGGTGCTGTAGCCGCCGACAGTGGCTGGTCCAGGCTTCGTAGACTAGAATTCCGCGCTATGGAAACGTTGCCACTCTCGGAGGTCAAGGCGCGCTTCTCGGAAATCGCCGACGAGGTCGTGCGCACACACCAGCGCATCAGCATCACCCGAAACGGCAAGGCGTATGCGGTTCTGCTGGCCGCCCGCGACCTGGAGTCGCTCGAGGCGACGCTCGAATGGCTTGCTGAGCCAGGGATTCACGAGCGGCTTCGCGAGGAGCAGCGTGCGCTTGACGCGGGCGAGGGCATCAGCGGCGAGGAAATGGCGAAGTTGATGGAGGAGCGTCGGCTGCGCGAGCGGCCGGGTGCGTGACGAGGAGAGATACCGGCTCGTCCTGACACCACGAGCACGGCGCCTGCTCACCGACCGCCTGCTGCCTGAGGCGGCCTTCGCTGCGTGGGAGTTGGTCTCTGAGGCCTTGACGACGCGACCGAAGATGGTCGGGGTCCCGTTAGACGCACCGTTCTCGGGGCAGTGGGGCGCCCGTCGCGGCGAGTATCGAGTGCGCTATGAGATCGACGACGTACGCGGCGCAGTCCGGGTGCTCGATATCGCGCATCGGCGAGACGCCTACCGAAGCTAGCCGCCTACGCTGTGGCGGCGACGAACGACCCTGGAGTGCTCTTGGCGACGACGAACGACTTGAAGAACGGCATGACGCTCGACCTCGACGGTCAACTGTGGAACGTCGTGGAGTTCCAGCACGTCAAGCCCGGCAAGGGCGGCGCCTTTGTGCGCACGACGCTGAAGAACATGAAGACCGGCAAGGTCGTCGACAAGACCTTCAACGCGGGCGTCAAGGTCGATATCGCGATGGTGGAGAAGCGCGAGATGAGCTACCTCTACCAGGACGGCACGGACTACGTCTTCATGGACCCGGACAGCTACGACCAGATCCATATTCCTGGTGAGGCGGTTGCGGACACGCGCAACTACCTGCTCGAGAACATGACTGCGGCGGTGACGCTCCACGACGGCGTACCGCTGTCGGTCGAGCTGCCGGCGAGCGTCGAGCTCGTCATCTCCCACACCGACCCCGGCGTGCAGGGCGACCGCTCGACCGGCGGCACGAAGCCCGCGACGCTGGAGACCGGCGTAACGATCCAGGTGCCGCTGTTCGTCACGACGGGCGAGCGGGTGAAGGTCGACACGCGCGACGGCCGCTACCTCGGCCGCGTCAACAACTAGCGCCGCTCTCCCGGCCCTCGGTGTCCGCGCGCGGCAAGGCCCGCAAGCGGGCGCTGGACGTGCTCTACGAGGCGGACGTGCTGGGTGTCGACGTGCGCTCGACGCTGGCGGCTCGGCTGGCCGCCGCCGACCCACCCGTCGCGGAGTACGCCGTAGCGCTGGTCGAGGGCGTGCAGGCGCACCGCGAGCGCATCGACGAGCTCATCTCGA
>JBHELW010000271.1:0-3514 GCA_046262915.1 Mycobacteriales bacterium
GGCCTGCGCCCAGCCCCAGGCGACGGTGGGGCGCAGCCGCTCGCCGGCGGCCGTCGCCACCCACCGACGGTTCGCGGTGTCGGCGAGGACGAGAAGTCGGCCCCCCGGCCCGGGGGGGATGTCCGCTTGCGCGCCTTCGCGGCCGCTCGGGAACGGTTGCGGCGGCGCGGCGCGCAGCACGTCGCGGGTCGCGGCGCGGCCGCGCCGCGCCGCGCTCGCGACCGCTGGCGCGAGCAACGTGACCCGCGCGGTCGGCTCGAGCACGCGCCACAGCTGCACGTTGCCGACGTAGGCCACCCGCGACAGCCCGGGCTGGACATCCAGCGCGCCGGCCAGCGGCGGCGGCACGGGCTGCGGCACGGCGACGTAGCGGACGGCGTAGGTGGCCAGCGCCTCCGCGGCGTCGCTGCCACGGGCCGCGCTGAGGTCGGACACGACCGCGTCGAGTGCCGCCGGCGAGACGGCCCGCGGCGGCAGCTCGTCGTCACCGAAATGCGCACCCGTTAGCGGCGTCACGGCGTAGCGGACGGCCCCCGCCGAGACACCGGGGCCGAGCCACAGCACGCGCAGCCCGGGTTCACGCTGTGCCTGCACAGTCACGAACGCCGGCAGCGCGCCCACGTGCCGCCGGGACGCACCGCTGTCGCTGGCCGCACCGGCCCGCACCCAGCCGGCGGCAAGGACCACGGGCGCGACAAGGGCCAGGCCCGCGACCGCGGCCGCGGCGGGTTGTCGCCAGCCGAAGCTCTCCCGCGCGAGCCGCGTGCGCGCGCCGCGCGCAGCGACGGCAGCCGCGACGACGAAGCCGAGCGCCGCGAAGACGAGGGGTACCGCCGCGCCGCCGGGCCCGTCCGCGGTCGCCACGCGGGTCGCCGTCAGGGCCAGGGCAGTCGCCAGCGCGGCGAGTAGCCAGCCGGCGACCGCCCGGCCGGTGCCGCGGAGCAGTCCCGCGAACGCCGCGAGGACCACGCCGGCCGCCGCCCAGCGCCACCCCGGTGCGTCCGCGACCGGGCGGAAGAACAGCAAGTCGACGCCTGAGGCAACCGCCCCGTCGACGTGGTCCGGCCGGTAGCCGGCGAGCAGGACGCGCGGCGCCCCGTAGAGCCGCGCCGACCATGGGAGCAGCACGGCGAGGGACGTCGTGACGGTCACGAGCACGCCGAGCACGCGTCGCGGCCATGCCGCGGCCGCCCACCCGGCGACGCTCGCCACCGCGACGCCGCCGAGCAGGGCGAGCGGGCAGAGCAGCAGCAGCTGGGGCGCGAACGCCGCGGCCGCGGCGATGCCCAGCCCCACGGCGACCGGCCGCCGCCAGCCGGACGCGCGTGGGTCGTCGGTAGTGACCCGCCGGCCGGCGGACACCAGCAGCGGCGCCGCGATCATCGTCGCGGTGACGTCGAGGCGTACGTCGTGCACCGCGGCCGTTGCGACGGGCAACAGCGCGTAGGTGCATGCCGCCCAGACGCGCACGAAGCGTGACTCCGTGCGGTTGAGCGCCAGATACGCGGCGAGGCCGGCGAGCGGCACCGCGCCGAGCACCAATACGTCGACCGCTAGCCACGGCTTGCCGAGGAACACCGTCGACAGCAGCGCAAGAACGCCGCCCGACGGCGCAGCCGGTGCTGCGGTGCCGCCGCCGATCGCGTGCCAGGAGGCGAGGTAGCCCCGCCACAGATCGCTCGCGCCGACGGGCGGTGGCAAGGAGCCGGAACCGACCAGTGCGCCGCCGCCGTAGAGCCCGCGGGTAGCGGCCGCGGTCACCACCACGAGTCCCAGCACGAGCAGCAGGCTCGGCCGGCGGAGCACCGCGAGCAGCCGGGTCGCCATCGGCTCCGGTACGGCGTCGTCGTCGTCATCGCCGGCACCGGGCACGGCCGTGCGCGCCGCCGCGCCGCCGGTGAGCCAGTCGGTGATCGCGTCCGCATAGCCGCGCAGCCGGGCGGCGCGGCCGGCGAACAACCGGCGTAACGCGCGGTGCGGCACGCGCCGCTCGCGCCGTCGCCGCGCGCGTGCCGATGCCAGCGACCCGAGGTGGAGCGCGTTCCACGCGATCGCCGCGAGCTCGTCGCGCGCATCGCGCGGCCGTCGCGTCAGCAGGAACGCAATCGCCCGCAGCAACGCGCCGACGACAAGCCGCGGTACGCCGAGCAGCAGCGCCGGGAGCGACATGTTGGCGAGGAGAACGGCAATCGCATGCCGGCGGTCGACTGCCGACGGCGCACCGCTCACCGCGTCGATCGCCCGCTGACCGGTCGCGGCCGCGCGGGCGTGGCGGACCCGCGCGTTCGGCGCGACCACCACGCGGTAACCCGCCGCGTTGACGCGCCAGCCGAAGTCGATGTCGTCGCGGAAGAGCGCGAGGCGCCGGTCGAGACCGTCGAGCGCGTCGAACACGTCCCGCCGTACCAACGCACCGGCGGTCCCGACGGCTAGCACGTCGCGAACCCGGTCGTGCTGGCCCTGGTCGAACTCGCGGCGCTCGAGCCCGGTCTCCTGACGACCCGCGCGGTCGATCGTCAGCCCGACCTCGACGAGCAGCCGGGGGTCCGCCCAGTCACGGATCTTGGGGCCGACGACGCCGGCGGAGGGCATCGCCTCCGCCAGCTCCAGGAGCTCGGCCAAGGCGTCGGGTTCCGGCGCGCAGTCGTCGTGCAGCAGCCACAGCCAATCCACCGACCCGTCCGCCGCCGCCCCGCGTCGGCGGGCGCGCGCTGGCTGTGCCTCCGCGAGGTGGGCCGCGGCGGCAGCCACTGCGGTCGGATACCCAGTGGCGCGCGGCAGGGACACGACGTCGTCAGCGCCGAACGCGTCCGCGAGGATCTCGGCGGTCGCGTCGCTGCTGCCCGTGTCGACCGCCGCGAAGCGCTGTGGGGCGCGCGTCTGCGCGGCAAGCGCGGACAGTGCCTCCGGCAGCCAGGCCGCGCCATCGTGCGCGACCAGCACCACGCTCACCCGATGGTGCGGCAGCGCGGGTCGCGAGCGGGGAGGCATGTCGCGGCGAGACTATGCCGGGGCTACGTGCTTGGCGTGTCGCCCGGCAACCCCGCCGGAAACGCGTCGGCTAGCTCGCCGCGCGCTTCACGCGGCGGCGCTCACGTTCCGAGAGCCCGCCCCAGATGCCGAACCGCTCGTCGTTGGCCAGCGCGTAGGCGAGGCACTCGGCCTTCACCTCGCAGCCCACGCAGATCTTCTTGGCCTCCCGGGTCGACCCACCCTTCTCCGGGAAGAACGCCTCCGGGTCGGTCTGCGCGCACAGGGCATGCTCCTGCCACGCCAACTCCTCCGGCAACGCGTCCGTCAGCCAGCTGCGGTCCACTACGCCTCCTCGGCACGACGGGAACGTCCCGTCGTATGCCGGTCTGCGCCCGGCGGGCGCACCCCGAAAACCTGGGGAAGCCGCGCGCTGCGGTGGATCCGCTGCGCGGAGCGAATGACACGCCTGCAATTACAGCGCTGTCACTTCTCCGGCGTCAAGAGCGAGTACGGCGGGCGAACCGCCCGCGACGCGGCTGCA
>JBHELW010000272.1:0-14405 GCA_046262915.1 Mycobacteriales bacterium
GTCGAGCACCTCAACCTCGACCTCCTGGCCGACCTCGACGACCTCGGACGGGTGGTCGATGTGCTTCCAGGACAGCTCGGAGACGTGCACGAGACCGTCGACGCCGCCGAGGTCGACGAACGCGCCGAAGTTGACGATCGATGAGACGGTGCCGGTCTTTACCGCGCCCTTCTCCAGCGACTGCAGAATCGCGGAGCGCACCTGCGAGTTGGTCTGCTCGAGCCATGCGCGGCGCGACAGCACGACGTTGTTGCGGTTCTTGTCGAGCTCGATGATCTTCGCCTCGAGCTCCTTGCCGACGTACGGCTGCAGGTCGCGCACCCGGCGCATCTCGACAAGCGAGGCGGGCAGGAAGCCGCGCAGCCCGATGTCGAGGATGAGGCCACCCTTGACGACCTCGATGACGGTGCCGGTGACGATGCCGTCCTCGTCCTTGATCTTCTCGATCGTGCCCCACGCGCGTTCGTACTGGGCGCGCTTCTTGGACAGGATCAGCCGGCCGTCCTTGTCCTCCTTCTGCAGGACAAGGGCCTCGATCTCGTCGCCGACGCTGACGACGTCGTTGGGGTCGACGTCGTGCTTGATCGAGAGCTCGCGGCTCGGGATGACGCCCTCGGTCTTGTAGCCGATGTCGAGGAGCACCTCGTCGCGGTCGACCTTGACGATCGTGCCTTCGACGATGTCGCCGTCGTTGAAGTACTTGATCGTCTCGTCGATCGCGGCCATCAGGTCGTCGGACGACCCGATGTCGTTGATCGCGACCTGCGGGGTCTCGGGGCGGCTCTCGTCAGGATCGCTCGACGCGATCAGGGTCGTGGGGCTCGTCACTCGAAGTGCTCCGGCTATGTGGTCGACGTGGCGCGATGAGCCTGTTCGTCGGTAGCCGAGGACGGGTGGACGAGTAGTCGGGACCGTTGTCGATGACTGACGAGTGCGAAGCCTGCTCCGGTGAGGACCCGCGCAGGCCCATGCGCGGACGGCAGGATAACAGCAATGAGCGTCGAGGAGCATCCCGAGCCGGGCCCGCTGCCCGGTACGACCGGCACGACGCGGCGAGCGGCGGACCAGCTCGAGTCACGCCGCGCGCAGCGGGCGTGGTGGGACTTCGCCGCGGACGACTACCAGGCGGCGCATGCCGTGGAGCTGGGCAAGGCGCGCGTGCTCTGGTGCCCCGAGGGTCTCGTCGAGCCGGGTGCGGGCTTGCTCGCTGACGTCGCGGACCGCGACGTGCTCGAGGTCGGCTGCGGTGGCGCGCAGTGCGCGCGCTGGATCATCGGTGCTGGCGCGCGTTCGGTCGCGGCCATCGACTTGTCGGGCGGCCAGCTACGTCACGCGCAACGGCTTTCTGCCCAGACCGGCATCGCCGTGCCGCTCGCGCAAGCCGACGCGACCGCGCTGCCGTTCCGGGACCAGTCGTTCGACGTCGCAATGTCGGCCTACGGCGCGCTGCCGTTCGTCGCCGACTCCGCGACGGTGATGCGGGAGATCGCGCGCGTACTCCGCCGGCAAGGCCGGTGGGTGTTCTCCGTGACCCACCCGTTTCGCTGGTGCCTGCCCGACGACGCCGCCGATGACGGGCTGCGCGTGACGCAGTCGTACTTCGATCGCCGGCCGTACGTCGAAGTGGACGCCTCCGGCGCGGCCACCTACGTCGAGCACCACCGCACCATGGGCGACCGCGTCCGCGAGCTCGTCGACGCGGGCTTTCGCATCCTCGACCTCGTCGAGCCCGAATGGCCGACGGGCGAGCACGACACGCGCTTCGCGCAGTGGACGGAGGAACGTGGCCGCCTGCTTCCGGGCACCGCGATCTGGGTCACGGAGAAGGCGTAACTGCGGCGTAACGCCCGCGCTCGGTCCGCGCGACGACGCCCGCACGCATTGCGGCCCGCAGGCTGTCCGAGATCGCCTTGTGCGGGGATCGGGCGGGCTCGAGCTGCGCCGTCCGCAACGCGCCCAGCAGCTCCGCAATCGTCATCGCGCCGCGCGCGCCGAGCAGGTCGATGCACGCCTCGCGAAGGTCACGCCCGGGCAACAGCCGCATCCCCGACTCCGCACCCGGCTCGGCACCCGACGCGTCACCCGAATGGCCGGCGCCGCCCTCCCGGAACGCGGCCGGCCAGAAGACGCGCGCCTGTCCGACGACGCCGGTGCCGTGCGTAGCGAGATGACACGCGCGCAGACGCTCAACGAGCACGCGCCTGCGCTGCAGGACGCTCGCCGCCAGCTCATCCATCGCGTACAGCTCGTCCGCCCAGTCGGCAGCCCAGCCGCGGATGACCTCGAGGGCGATCGGCGGTGCGGGGTAGGTCGGCGGGCGCCGCAGGCAGTCGCGTGCGATACGCATGCCGTCCGACGTTGCCATCCGTCGATGGTGGACGCGGCGCCAAGCACCTCGCGCACCACGTGCGTCACCTGTGGACGCAGACGCAGACGCAGACGCGGCGCGGACGCGGTTCGCGGTCGCGGTCGCGGTCGCGGTCGCGGTCGCGGTCGTCGGCGGCCGCCACCAGCATCGTGCTCGCCCGCCCCCATGGCCCGAGAATTCGCTGCGCTCCCGAGCGACAACCAATCCCTCGCGGCCGCTGTGGGACGAGTCGCACGGATTCGCTCATGGCCAGGGTTTTCGCTGCACAGCGACTTGCTCAAGAGCCAATGCGGCAGAGCAGTCGCCGCGAGCAGTGGCCGAAGGTGCCACGACGGTGCTGCAGTTGGCAGTGGGGTGGCAGTTGGGGTGGCAGTTGCGGCGGAGCAGTCGTGTGGCGGAGTCGAGCGCGTTGCTAGCCGCTGCCGCGCCCGTGGCCGCGGCGAGTCTCGTCGTCGTCGCGGCGGGAACGGGGCTCGGTCTGCGACGCGGCGACGTCTCCTTGTAGCGCGGCGTTGGCGCGCTCGTTTGCCTTCGCGTCCGGCAGTCCCTGGTCCTCGAAGTCCTTGCGGAGCCGCGCGCGCTCGGTGTCGTAGGCCTTGCTGCCGGGCTCAGGCATTTGCCGCCTCCGGATCGTCATCCCCCATGGCGGTACGTACCCCGTCGAGCCAGCGGCGAGTCTCGCCCGGCGTTCGCAGCCGGACGAGCTGCCGGGTGGCGTGCTTCGGGTCGGCGAACATCTCGCCGTACAGGATCCGGGTGGACGGGTGCTTGGACCAGCTCCACCAGATGGGGTGCTCTGCCGACAGCACCGTCTGCCATTGCTCGCGGTTGTCGTTCCACAACACCTCGCGGCTCACGATGCGCCGGCCGGTACGCCTAATCGCGCGGGCCGGCCCGACCCAGCGCGCGTAGTCGAGCCACACGACCGCGGTCGCGCGCGACCACACCAGGTCGCGCACCGCGGCGTAGTTGCCGTCGCACACCCACTCGTCGTCCACGAGGCGCGCCGTGACGCGGGTACGGAACTCGTCCTCGCTCGGGTTGGTCCAGCCGGCGTCGTGCCAGAGCGCGTCGAGCTCGACATGTGGGACCCGGAGGCGCGCGGCGAGTGTGCGCGCGACTGTCGACTTGCCGGCCGCGGAGACGCCGACGACCGCGACGCGGGCGGGCCGTGCCAGCGCCGGCGGCTGTTCGGTCTGGGCGCTAATGGGCGGCGTCGTCCCAGGTGCGTCCAATGCCGACAGACACGTCGAGCGGTGCGCGCAGCGGATACGCGGCGCACATTTCCCGACGGACCAACTCCTCGACCTGGCCGCACTCGCCGGGCGCGATCTCGAGCACCAGCTCGTCGTGCACCTGGAGCAGCAGGCGCGAGCGCAACGCCTCGGCAGCAAGGGCGCGCCGCACGCCCAGCATCGCGAGCTTGATGATGTCGGCGGCCGAGCCCTGAATGGGCGCATTGAGCGCCATCCGCTCCGCCATCTGCCGGCGCTGGCTGTTGTCGCTGGTCAGGTCGGGCAGGTAGCGGCGGCGGCCGAAGAGCGTTTCGGTGTAGCCGTCCCGACGCGCCTGGTCGACGACGGCGTGCAGGTAGTCGCGCACGCCGCCGAAGCGCAGAAAGTAGGCGTCCATCTGCTCGCGCGCCTCGTCCGGCGTGATGCCGAGCTGCGTCGCGAGACCGAATGCGGACAAGCCGTAGGCCAGCCCGTAGCTCATCGCCTTGATACGACGCCGCAGCTCCGGATCGACCTGTTCTGGTGGCACATCGAAAACGCGCGATGCCGTCGTCGTGTGCAGGTCCTCACCGGAGTTGAACGCATCGATCAGCCCGGCGTCCTCGGAGAGGTGCGCCAGGATCCGCATCTCGATCTGGCTGTAGTCCGCGGTCATCAGCGACTCGAAGCCGTCGCCGACGACGAATGCCTGGCGGATCTCGCGGCCCTCTGCCGTGCGGATCGGAATGTTCTGCAGGTTGGGGTCGGTGCTCGAGAGCCGACCCGTCGCCGCGACCATCTGCTCGTACGTCGTGTGGATGCGACCGTGGTCATCGACCATCGGCAGCAGCTGCTTCTCGACGACGGTCAACAGCCGGGACACGTCACGATGCCGGAGCAGGTGGCCGATCACGGCGTGATCCGTCTGCGTGGCGAGCCACTGCAACGCGTCGGCGTCGGTCGTGTATCCCGTCTTGATGCGCTTGGTCTTGGGCAGCCGCAGCTCGTCGAAGAGGAGCGCCTGTAGCTGCTTCGGTGAGCCCAGGTTGAACTCCCGCCCGACGCTGGCATACGCGTCGCTGGACACCTGCTTCACGGACGCCGACAGCCGCGCCTGCAGCATCGCGAGGTGCTCGCGATCGACGGCGATCCCGGTCTGCTCCATCTCGGCGAGGACGTAGACCAACGGCAGCTCGAGCTCGCGGAGCAACCGCGTGCCCCCCCGTCGTTCCAGGTCCGCATCGAGCGAGGCGGCGAGGTCGGCGACCGCGCGCGCCCGCAGCACGGCGTCGCGCGACTCGGCGTCCTCGTCGCCGGTGCCGTCGAGCGCAAGCTGGTCGCCGGCGTCGGCGGTGTTTTCAGCACGCAGCTCCTGACGCAGGTAGCGCAGGGCGAGGTCCGCGAGGTCGAACGAGCGTTGTCCCGGCAGCGCTAGGTACGCCGCCAGCGCGGTGTCGCTCGTCACGCCGCGGATGGTCCAGCCGCGCGCTGCCAGCGCGAGCAGCGGGCCCTTGAGGTCGTGCACCGCCTTCGGCTTCGACTCGTCGGCGAGCCACGTCGCGAGCGCCGCGTCCTCCGCGGCGTCGAGAGCGGTGAGGTGCGCGAACGCGCCCTCGCTGCCCTCTACGGCGAACGCGATCCCGTGCGCGTCGCCCGTTCCCCTGCCCCAGGTGCCGCGCACATGCAGCCCGACGCGCGCACCAGCGGGCAGCGAGTCGAGCCAGCCGGCCAGCTCGCCGGTGCCGAGGATGCGGGACGCGACGTCGAAGCCGTGCTCCGCTTCCGGCTCGACCGACTGCAGCGTCGCGTAGAGGCGCTCGCGCAGCACCTTGAACTGCAGCGCGTCGAAGACCTTGTGCACCTCGTCGCGGTCCCAGGCGCCGATCTTCAGGTCGCGCGGTCCGACGTCGAGCGGAACGTCGCGCGCCAGCTCCGTCAGCTGGCGGTTGCGCAGCACACTCGCCAGGTTGTCGCGCACCGCGGCGCCCACCTTGCCGGGGATCTCGTCTACGTGGTCGGCGAGGTTGGGAAGTGAGCCGAACTGCTGCACCAGCTTGATCGCGGTCTTCTCGCCGACGCCGGGGATGCTCGGCAAGTTGTCGCTCGGGTCGCCCCGCAGGGCCGCGAAGTCGGGGTACTGCTCGGGGCGCAGGCCGTACTTCGCCATCACCTCCTCGGGGGTGAACCGGGTCATGTCGCTGATGCCACGGCGCGTCATGAGCACGGTCGTGCGCTCGTCGACGAGCTGGTAGGCGTCGCGGTCACCGGTGACGATGAGCACCGACATGTCGTCGTCCCGCGCCTGGCAGGCGAGCGTCGCGATGACGTCGTCGGCTTCGTAGCCGGACGCTTCGACGGTCGGGATGCGCAGTGCGTCGAGGACCTCCTTGACGAGCGAGATCTGCCCGCGGAAGTCGCTCGGCGTCTCCGACCGAGTGGCTTTGTACTCGGCGTACGCGGCGTGCCGGAAAGTAGGTGCCGAGAGGTCGAACGCAACCGCGATGTGGGTCGGCTGCTCGTCGCGAATGACGTTGATGAGCATGGCGGTGAAGCCGTAGACCGCGTTGGTCGGCTGGCCGGTCGTTGTCGAGAAGTTCTCTACGGGCAGTGCGAAGAAGGCGCGGTAGGCCAGGGAGTGCCCGTCGAGAAGGAGCAGCCGGTCCATCGGTTGCGATCGTAATGTCGCCGGGCGACAACGCAGGTCGCGCGGGGCGGCGGCGCGAGTGCCGCTAGCCGCGCAGGTCGCGCCCTAACGAACCCGCGGCTCCGCGGCCGCGGCGGCGACGCGGCGTCGCTGCGTCACCGGCAGCGGCATGCGGCGCGGCTTGATGAGCTCCCGGCGCAGCGAGGCGGCGCGCCCCTCAGCTGGCGCGAGCTGGCGGCGGACCACGGCGACCGGTGCGATACGGCGCACGAGCACTGGCGCGAATCCGAGGCGCGCGAAGAACCTGTTCGTGTCGCGGTGCCCGGGATAGACGCCGACCGCGATCTGCTCGACGCCCAGCTCCTCGGCGTACGCGACCGCGGCTTCGAGCAGCGCCTTGCCGATCCCGCGGCGACGGAACCCGTCGCCGACGCACAGGTGCGTGACTTGTACGGCGGGGATGTCGAAGAGTGCGCTCGACGTCGCCTCCGTCAGCAGCGCCATCCCGGCGATCGTGTCGTGGGCGGTGGCCACGAGCAGCCGACAGTCGGCCCGCGACATCGCGTCGGCGTACCGCTGTCCAACGGCGGCGTTGGTGTCCGCCGTCAGCCCGCGTCCAGCGCGCCGCGGGCCGGTGTCGCGCATCTGCGACCACAGGTCAAGCAGCGCCGGCAAATCCGCGCGCGTTGCCGCGCGGACGAGGACCGGGACTCGACGCATGCCACTCCATCCGCGCTGGTGGGCCGCGGCAGCGTACGCCCTCCGCCGGTCCGGCGACAGCCCGCGGTCGAGACCGTTGACGGAGCCGTACCCGTCATGCGAACGCGCCCGTGCGTCGCGTTGACGCTGCTCTGAACGCGGCGATAGCCTGCCGACGGCCAAGTGATCGCATGACGTCGGACGCTGATTCGAGCGGCGGTCAAGGCCACGGAAACCCGGGCAGCCGAGTAGAGAACATCTGGGGTCGGGGAAGGCCTGGATGGAGCCAAAGGCAGCCCGGGTTTTCGCTTGCCCGACGAGTTCGCTTGCGCGCAAAGCGCGTTAGGCGCCGGTGCCCTCGCCGAGGTAGGCGGCCCGAACCTTCGGGTTCTTGAGCAGCTTGGTGGCGCGGTCTGACATCACGACCTCGCCGGTCTCGAGCACGTAGCCGCGCGCCGCGAGCCGCAGCGCCTGCGCGGCGTTCTGTTCGATCAGCAAGACGGTCGTGCCCTGCTCGTTGATCTCGCGCACGATCTCGAAGATCTTCTGCACGAGCAGCGGCGCGAGTCCCATCGACGGCTCGTCGAGCAGCAGCAGCGCGGGCCGGCTCATCAGCGCGCGCCCGATGGCGAGCATCTGCTGCTCACCGCCGGACAGCGTCCCGCCCGGTTGTCCGCGCCGCTCCGAAAGGACGGGGAACAGCCCATACACGCGCTCGAGCTCCGGGCCGAGGTCGCCGCGTCGTTGGTAGGCACCCATCTCGAGGTTCTCGAGCACGCTCATCCGCGGAAAGATCTTCCGACCTTCGGGGACGTGCCCGATGCCGCGCGCGACGATCTGGTGCGCGGGCACATGGTCGATCCGCTCGCCGCGGAAGACGATCGAGCCGACGTGCGGCCGGCGTAGCCCGGAGATCGTGCGCAGCGTCGTTGTCTTCCCGGCACCGTTCGCGCCGATCAGCGTCACGACCTCACCCTCATCGACACCGAGGCTGACGCCTTTGAGCGCCTCGACCGAGCCGTAACGGACGTGGACGTCGTCAAGCTCCAGCAGCATGCGTCGCCTCCGATCCGAGGTACGCCTCGATCACGGCGGAATCGCCCTGGACCTCACTGGGCGAGCCCGTGGCGATGACCTTGCCGAAGTTGAGAACGACGACGCGTTCCGCGATCGACATCACGAGCCGCATGTCGTGCTCGATGAGCAGCACGCTCGTGCCCGTGTCGTTGACCCGGCGGATGAGTTGCTCGAGCTGGCGCTTCTCGACCGGGTTCGTGCCCGCCGCGGGCTCGTCGAGGAGGAGCAGCGCCGGCGCGGTCGCAAGCGCTCGCGCGATCTCCAGCCGACGCTGGTCGCCGTATGCCAGGTTGCCGGCCAGCTCGTTCGCGCGCCGCTTCAGTCCGACGAAGTCGAGCAGCTCGAAAGCCTTTGCGTCGCTCTCCCGTTCCTCGCGCCGCGTCCGCGGGAGCCGCAGGATCGCGCCGAACGGGCCCGTGCGCTGGCGCGACTCGTAGCCGACCTTGACGTTCTCCAGCGCAGTCAGCGCGGCGAAGAGCCGGATGTTCTGGAAGGTGCGCGCGATCCCGAGCGCGCACACCTGGTAGGGCGTCGGCGGACGGTGCAGGCCGAGCAGGTTCAGCGGGGGGTTGCGCGGGACGCTGAGCAGCGAGTGCGGTGCGCCGTCGGCGTCGGGACGGAACGTGATCCGTCCCTCTTGCGGTCGGTAGACCCCGGTCAGGCAGTTGAAGAGCGACGTCTTGCCCGCGCCGTTCGGGCCGATCACCGCCAGGATCTCCCCGCGTTGCTGCTGCAGGGTGACGTCATCCAGGCCGGTCAGGCCGCCGAAGCGGAGCGTTACGTCGGCAACGTCGAGGACGACGTCGCCGCTTCGCGTGGCCTGGCGCGCCGCCGTCATATCGCGGCCACCGGGTTCGCGGCGCCGGTGCCGGCGCCACCCTCGGCGTCGCCGGCGGCGATGTCGGAGTGCAGCTCGCGGGCCCGCCGCCGGGACGGGAACAACCCCTGGGGACGGAACACCATCATCAGGACGAGCAGCAGCCCGAAGTAGATGAAGCGGTCGTCGGCCGCGACCTTGCCCCGCAGGTACTGCGGGAGGAACTCGAGCAGCGCGGCCCCGATGATCACTCCATGCAGCGACCCCATGCCACCGAAGATGACGTAGACGAGCACGAGGATGCTGAACAGCAGCGGGAAGTTCGCCGGGCTGACGAACTGGACCTTGCTGGCCGAGAAGACGCCGGCCAGGCCGGCCGTTGACGCGCCGATGCCGAACGCGAGCAGCTTGTACTTGACCGTCGCCACGCCGCTCGCCGCCGCCGCAACCTCGTCCTCGCGGATCGCGGCCCACGCCCGGCCGATGCGTGAGTCGTTGAGCCGGTGGAACGCATAGAAGACCAGCCCGAGAATCGCCAACCCCAGGTAGTAGTAGGGCATCGGTTTCGAGGTCCACGTGTAGCCGAACGCGCTGAACCGCGGGATCCCGATGACGCCCGGCGGACCATTCGTCACCTTGTCGGCGTTGACGAGGGTGATGCGCACCATCTCGCCGAACCCGAGAGTGACGATCGCGAGGTAGTCGCCGCGCAACCGCAGCGTCGGCGCGCCGAGGATCACCCCCGCGAGCATCGCGGACAGCATCGCGACCGGCAGGACGACGAACAGGTTCAGCTCGACCGGCGGCTGCACGGGCAGCCGGCCGGCCCAGTACGCCGCGCTGTAGGCCCCGATCGCGAAGAACGCGATGTATCCCAGGTCGAGGAGCCCGGCATAGCCGACGACGACGTTGAGCCCGAGCGCCAATAGGGCGTAGACGAGCATGTTGTTGACGAGCACGGTCTGGTACGTCGGCGTGAAGTGCGGTGGCGCGAACAGCACGAGCAGCAGGGCGATGACTGTGACGGCGAGCCGGAGCCGCCGGTCGTCGAGGAACCCCCGGGCCATGTCGACGTAGCGCCGGGCCGCCGTGCCCGCGTCGGTCTCGGTGCCGCGGCGCGCCGCGGCGAGCGCGAGCGTGACGGCAACGCCGAGGATGATGCCGAGCAGCATGCGACCCGGGCTCACCGCACGGCGGACGAGAGCGAGCGGGTCACGCTGGTTGCCGCTCGTGCCGGACACGGTGGCGACCATGAACAGCAGCGCGAGCGGGACGAGGTAGGCCCCCCGTCGTACGTCTTCGTTGTCCGCGAACCGGCGCCAGCTGCTGCGCGCGTCGTTCGTCGTCGTCGTCGAGGCGGTCACGCGGAGCGCCCCAACCGCTCGCCGAGGATGCCCGAGGGCCGGAAGACCAGCACGAGCACGAGGATGAGGAACGCGACGACGTCGGTCCACGCGATGCTGATGCACGAGACGCCGAGGTTCTCGGCCATGCCGAGCAGGAGCCCGCCGAGAACCGCGCCGCGAACGTTGCCAATGCCACCGAGGACCGCAGCCGTGAACGCCTTGACGCCGGGCAGGAAGCCCATGTCGAACTTCACGTTGTAGGTGAGTCCGTACAGGTAGCCGGCGGCACCGCCGAGGAGGCCGCCGACGAGGAACGTGATCGTGATGATGCGGTCGATGTCGACGCCCATCAGGCTCGCGGTCTCGGCGTCCTGGGCTACGGAGCGGATGCCCTTGCCGAGCTTCGTGCCGTTAACGAACCGGTCGAGGAAGACCAGCATGACCGCCGCGCACACGGCGACGACGACCTGCTTGAGGCTGACGCGGGCACCGAAGACGGTGAACAGCGTGTGGTCGCGGAACGGGTCCTCGACCTGGTAGGGGTTCTTCCCGAACAGCTTGCTCGCGAGGTTGAACAGCAGCAGGGAAGCGCCGATCGCGGAGATGAGGAATGCGAGCCGCGGTGCGTTGCGACGTCGCAGCGGGCGGTAGGCGAGCCGCTCCAGGCCGATGGCGACCCCGCCACCCGCGGCAGCGCCAACCAGCACGCCGCCGAGCACGAACATGACCGACGCGAGGCCACCGGGCGTCGCCGTGTCGGGGATCACCTTGTTGCTGAAGATCAGGCCGGCGAAGGCGCCCGCCATGAAGACTTCGGAGTGCGCGAAGTTGATGAGCTGCAGGACGCCGTAGACCAGCGTGTACCCGAGAGCGATGAGCGCGTATACCGAGCCGATCGCGAGACCGGAGATGGTGAGGTTCCAGAAGTTCGCGGTGAAGCACTCGGGCAGCGAGCTCACCCCCTAACGCCGGGTCGGGCAGACCCCGAGGGCGCGAGCCGTCGGCCCGCGCCCTCGGCGTCAGATCGCCTGTGTGATCAGCCCGTTGCGAGCGTCGCCGTCGTGCCGATGACGACGCGCTTCCCCGCCTTGACCTCGTAGACGAAGATCGTCCGCGTCGCAACCTCGCCGGTCGCGTCGAACTTCACGGTCTTCGTGAGACCCTCGTAGCTGCCCTTCAGGACCGCGTCCGCAAGCTTCTCGCGGGTGACGTCGCCGCCGAGGCCCTTCATCGCGGCGATGATCGCGTTCGCAGCGTCGTAGGCCTCCGCTGAGTAGGCGCCCGGGTCGGCGTTGAACTTCGCCTTGTAGGCAGTCACGAAGCTCGCGGCCTTCGGGTCGGTCGAGGGGTCACCGCAACCGCACGTCAGGAACGCGCCTTCGGCGGCCGCCTTGCCCGCGCCGGTGACGAACTGGTCGTCGTTCGTGCCGTCACCAGAGATGAACTTCGCGGTCACGCCGGCCGCGCGCATCTGCTTGACCAGCAGGCCGGCGTCCGAGTAGTAGCCGCCGTAGTAGACGACGTCCGCGCCACTCGACTTGATCTTCGAGATGACTGGCCCGTAGTTGGCGGTCTTCGCCGGCACGCCCTCTTCGACGTAGGAAACGCTGAGCGTCTTGAGGGTCTTGACGAACTCGTCGATGAGGCCCTGGCCGTACTCGCTCTTGTCGCTGATGGCGTAGACCTTCTTCGCCTTCAGCCCCTTCGCGACGTAGTTGGCGCCCTCGGGTCCCTGCGCGCTGTCCGGCGCGACCATCCGTGCGAACGTCTTGAAGCCCTGCTGGGACAGGTTCGTCCGGCTGGCTGACGGGCTGAGGAAGAGCAGGCCCGCGTCGCGGAACACCGGACCCGCGGCCTTCGTGACGCCCGAGAACGCCGGGCCAACAACGGCGACGATGTCCTTGTTGTCGACGACGCTCTGCGCGACGGGCTGGCCCTGCGCCTCGGCGCCCTGGTCGTCGAAACGCGTCGACTTGAGCGTGAAGGGCAGGTCGCCCTTCTTGTTCGCCTCGTCGATGGCGAGCTCCGCCCCCTGCGCCTCGTTTACGCCGAGAGCCGCGTCAGCGCCGGTGAGGGGCTGCATGATGCCGATCGTGTAGGTCTTCTTGTTGTCGCCGCCACCCGAGTTGTTGTCCTTGCCACATGCGGCGAGGACGACCGGCAGGATTGCCGTCGCGGCCAGCAGCTTGATGAGTCGGCGCTGTCGCACGCGGACTCCCTCCTTCAGCGTCGGGGCGGCAGCCGCGGACGCGGCGAGCCAACCGCACGTTCATGATCGAGCGGCGAGAACCTACCGCCGCAGGCAGCCCCCGCGAAAGGACCGGCTACCCCGCGGGCGCCGCGGCCTCGGCCAATACGGCCTCGGCGACCGCCTTCATCGGCTCGCGCCGGTTCATCGCCGTCGTCTGGAGCCAGCGAAATGCCGCGGGTTCTGTCATGCCGCGCTCGGTCATCAGGCGGCTCTTCGCCCGATCGACGAGCTTGCGCGTCTCGAGCCGCTCCTGGAGCCCTTCGACTTCGGCCTCGAGCGCGGTCAGCTCGGTGAAACGGGACACGGCCATCTCGATTGCGGGCAAGAGGTCCTTCTTCTCGAACGGCTTGACGAGGTAGGCCATCGCCCCCGCCTCGCGCGCGCGCTCCACCAAGTCGCGTTGTGAGAACGCGGTGAGGATCACGACGGGCGCGAGCCGGTCACGCGCGATCTGCTGCGCCGCGGCGATGCCGTCGAGGACGGGCATCTTCACGTCCAGGATCACGAGGTCAGGCCGCTGCTGCTGGGCCTGGGCGACCGCCGCGGCGCCGTCGCCGACCTCCGCGCACACGTCGTAGCCCTCTTCTTGCAGCATCTCCTTCAGGTCGAGGCGGATCAGCGCCTCGTCCTCGGCGATCAGCACGCGCGTCGCGCGCGGAGCTGCATCGGTCATCGACTCGCCTGTCGTCTCGGTCTCGAGTACGGCGGAAACGGCAGCGTAGCGGGCTAGCATCGGGCGGCACGGCCGGGATGGAGGAATCGGCAGACTCCGCGGCCTCAAAAGTCGCTGTCCGCAAGGGCGTGCGGGTTCGAATCCCGCTCCCGGCACACGGTTGTCAACCCCGCACGAGAATTGTCAGACCCGCGCCGTTCAATCCACGGATGGCCGGCCGAAAGACATCACCTGAGCAGTACGCGCTGGTGCGCGAGATGCTCGAGCTCGCACATCCGACCGCAGCGACCCCGCGATCCCGCGGTCCTCGTGCCCGGCATGCGGCAGTGGCGCCTTCGGGCCGTCGTACGCCTACCTGCTCGGGCTGTATCTCGGTGACGGGTCCGTCATCGCCTCAGCAACCTGTCGACCGACTTCCACGAAATCTTTCGGGCCGCCTGCGACCAGATCGGTGTTCGCTGGACGTCCCCCCGGGCGAACGACACGTCGGTGGCGCGCCGGGCGGCGTCGCGATCCTCGACGAGTTCATCGGCAGCAAGCTCACCGGACCGATCCCGGCGCACGCACCGATCACCCCGGACGACTCGATTGACTGGACGACCGCGCCGCGCGACGACGGCCGCATAGGCAGCGGCCGACCCGCGCTTCATCCGCTGCGACACCGCGCGGCGCCACCGGCGCGGTCAGTTGCGACGCAACTGGCGTTGGTCCTCGGGCTCCAGTCCCTCGGCGAGCGGGTGGCTACGCCGACTCCCGCGGTCGCTGCGCCAGATCTCGAACGCGGCGGTCGCGAGCGCGAGCCACGCGAGGCCCAACACATAGCCGCCCAGCACGTCGCTGAGGTAGTGCACGCCGAGCGCCTGCCGGGCCAGGCCGATGAGCAAGACCAGCGCTACGGCGGCGCTGATCGCCCACGGCCGGAGCCGCGGCGCGAGCAGCGGGAGGAAGACGAGCAGCAGCGCGCCGTAGGCAACGGTCGAGCTCATCGCGTGTCCCGACGGGAAGCTCTTGCCGTGGGCGACGACATGGCACCCCTCGAGTGCGGGGCGCGCCCGGTCGACGACGACCTTCACCACTGTGTCGACGACACCGCCGAGGAGGCAGGTCGCAACGAGGAACACCGCGAGCCGTCCGAGCCGGCGCAGCGCGCACCAGAGCGCGGCGGTGCCGACGACGACGTACAGCACCGGTGGGCTGCCGATAATGCTCACGCCCTGGGCAACGTCGACGATCGTCGGTGACGTGCAGGTACGACGGTGCAGCGCGTCCGCCAGCGCGGTGTCCGCGCGCACGAGCCTCCCGGAGTTGAGGACCTG
>JBHELW010000273.1:0-7097 GCA_046262915.1 Mycobacteriales bacterium
GTCTCGGACTTCGTGCCGAGCGGCGACCAGCCGCAGGCCATCGACGAGCTCGAACGCCGCGTCCGCGCCGGCGAGCGGCACGTCGTGCTGCTCGGCGCCACCGGCACCGGCAAGTCCGCGACCACGGCCTGGCTGATCGAGAAGGTGCAGCGGCCGACCCTGGTCATGGCGCCCAACAAGACCTTGGCGGCGCAGCTGGCCAACGAGTTCCGGGAGCTGCTCCCGGACAACGCGGTCGAATACTTCGTCTCTTACTACGACTACTACCAGCCCGAGGCCTACGTCCCGCAGACCGACACCTACATCGAGAAGGACTCCTCGATCAACGAGGAGGTCGAGCGCCTGCGCCACTCCGCGACGATGAGCCTGCTCACCCGGCGCGACGTGATCGTCGTCGCGTCGGTGTCGTGCATCTACGGCCTTGGCACGCCGCAGGAGTACGTCGACCGCGCGGTGCGCCTCCGCGTGGGCGAGGAGATCGACCGCGACAAGCTGCTGCGCAAGTTCGTCGACGTGCAGTACGAGCGCAACGACCTCAACTTCGTCCGCGGCAAGTTCCGCGTCATGGGCGACACGATCGAGGTCTTCCCGGCGTACGAGGAGCACGCGGTCCGCATCGAGATGTTCGGCGACGAGGTCGAGCGCCTGTCGACTCTCCATCCGCTCACCGGCGAAGTCCTCACCGAGGACAAGGAGACGTTCGTCTTCCCGGCGACCCACTACGTCGCCGGCCCGGAGCGCATGGAGCGGGCGATCCGCGGCATCGAGGCGGAGCTCGAGCAGCGCCTCGCCGAGCTGGAGAAGCAGGGCAAGCTGCTCGAGGCGCAGCGACTGCGGATGCGCACGACGTACGACATCGAGATGATGCGCCAGGTCGGCTTCTGCTCGGGCATCGAGAACTACAGCCGACACATCGACGGCCGCTCCGCGGGCACCCCGCCGCACACGTTGCTCGACTACTTCCCCGACGACTTCCTGCTCGTCATCGACGAGAGCCACGTGACCGTGCCGCAGATCGGCGGGATGTACGAAGGCGACATGAGCCGCAAGCGGACCCTCGTCGAGCACGGGTTCCGGTTGCCCAGCGCGATGGACAACCGACCGCTGAAGTTCGAGGAGTTCCTCGACCGCATCGGGCAGACGGTGTTCCTGTCCGCGACGCCCGGCCCCTACGAGCTGGGTCGGGCGGACGGGCCGCCGGTCGAGCAGATCATCCGGCCCACCGGCCTTGTCGACCCCGAGGTGGTCGTCAAGCCGACGAAGGGCCAGATCGACGACCTCATCCACGAGATCCGCGAGCGCACCGAGCGCGACGAGCGCGTCCTCGTGACGACGCTGACGAAGAAGATGGCGGAGGACCTCACCGACTACCTGCTCGAGCTCGGTGTCCGCGTGCGCTACCTGCACAGCGAGGTCGACACCCTGCGGCGCATCGAGCTGCTGCGCGAGCTGCGGCTCGGGGAGTACGACGTGCTGGTCGGCATCAACCTGCTGCGGGAAGGCCTCGACCTGCCCGAGGTCTCGCTCGTCGCGATTCTCGACGCGGACAAGGAAGGCTTCCTGCGGTCGGGCACGTCGTTGATCCAGACCATCGGCCGCGCTGCCCGCAACGTCTCCGGCCAGGTGCACATGTACGCCGACACCGTGACGCCGTCGATGCGCAACGCGATCGACGAGACCAACCGTCGGCGCGCGAAGCAGGTCGCCTACAACCTCGCCCGCGGCCTCGACCCGCGGCCGCTGCAGAAGCGGATCGGCGACATCCTCGGCCACCTGCAAGAGGACGAGGCGCGCGAGGGCGGCAGCCGACCGGGACGGCAGCGAGGCAACGGCCGCGTCTCCGCTCCGGTGCCGGGCCGTGGCCCGGCGGGCGCGGGCCGGCACGCGAAGGAGCTGGCCGGGATGCCGCGCACCGAGCTGGCGCAGCTGATCCAGCAGCTGTCCGACGACATGCACGACGCGGCGCGAGACCTGCAGTTCGAGCTGGCTGCCCGGCTGCGAGACGAGCTTTCCGAGCTACGTCGAGAGCTGCGCGCGATGACCGCTGCCGGCGTCGGCTGACCGCCTCTCAGACGAAACCGGAAAAACTCACCCAAACGGCATATTTCGCTCACCCGATGGTAAGTACCGCCCGACTGGGGGGCGCCGCCCCCCGGAAAATCGGGAGGCATCATGTTGATGCGGCGCGCGACGCGGAATCTCGGGTGGAAGGCGGCGGCGGTCGCCCTCGCCGTCGGGCTGGTCGGGGGGTGGGTAGCGAACTCCGGGCCTGCGTCTGCGTCGTTGCCCGCCGACAAGCCGTTCGCGGCCGCGTCGAAACTCGTCCGGTTCTCGCCCGGGACTCGCGTGCCGCTGCTCAGCGCGACTGTTCGCAACTCCAAGCCCACGGACATCGTGCTCGCCGTCACGATGGAGTGCTCGATCCTGACCGACAACGTCATCCTCGGCTCCGACACGCCCGGCGCTCAGGAGAGCGCGGCCACCGAGGGCACTGTGCGCGCCTGGCTCGAGATCGACGGCCAGGTCGTGCCGATCATCAGCCAGAGCTCACCGCCGCAGTCGCCACCCCCGCCCGGCGACGACACTGACAAGGTGACCTTCTGCAACCGGGTCTTCAACCGCACGGTCGCCGACCGCGAGAGCCCGCCGAACGGCATCGACTACAGCCGCGACTACATCGAGACCAAGACGGCGACTGCGTTCAACTGGGTCCGGCTCAACGTCGGCTCCGGCGTGCACACGGTCGCCCTCTACGGCGACCTGTCGCACTTCGCCACGACCGGCTCCACGGCCAGCGCCTACGTCGGCAACCGCTCGATGATCGGCCTGCCCGGCAAGTTCGCCAATGATGCGACGGTCAGCGAGACCGCAACCGGCTGAGCTGACGTGTGACGCGACTGGGCCGGCCCGCGGAGGGCCGGCCCAGTTGTTTGCGGAGCCGTCCTGTCCCTAGCCGAGCGCCTTGGTACCGCGTGCTCGCCTCGTCGCTGCGAACACCACCCCCGCCGCCACGACGACGCCGACGCCCCCGAGGGCGATCACACCGGTGTTGCTTCGCCCCGGACTGTCGGTCGGCGACGCGGCGACGGGCGCGGCCGCCGTCGACGCGCCGTCCGGCGGGTTGTCGAGGTACACGGGCGGCGCCGTCGTCTGCCCGGCCGCGAGCACGACGACTTCGCCGACCATGCCGTCCGCGTAGTGGTCGTGGCAGAAGTAGGGGTAGGTGCCGGGCTTCGCGAACGTGTGGGAGTACTCGGTGCGCGCGGTCCCGCCGAGTACCTCGCCGTCGAGCGTCGTGCCGCCGTTGATCGAGACGGGGCCCGTCGGGTTCTTGCCGTCGTAGCTCCAGATCTGGTGAGCCGCGGCAGATGCTGACTTGAACACCCACCTCACGGTCGTGCCGACTGGCACCCGAACGCTCGCCGGATGGAACTTGCGGTCGTTGCCGGGCCGGACCGTGACGGATGCCTGCGCGGGGGACGGTGCCGCCGCCGAGTCGCTCACGAACGCCGCGAGCACCATCGTGACGAGCAGAACACCGAACATCACCGCCGGCAGCACAAACCGCCGCAGCCCCCGCAGGGCAAAGTCTTCGGCACGCATGGCAGCGCCCCCCCAGGCAAGCCGGTGCGTAAATCGACGCGACCGTACGCCCGTTGCGCTCCGAAGTCACCGCCCGGCTCACCAGCCGCGCGCGCGCCACCCCGGCAGCGACGGGCGCTCCGCACCGAGCGTCGTGTCCTTGCCGTGCCCGGGGTAGACCCACGTCTCGTCCGCGAGCGCGTCGAAGACCTTTGTCTCGAGGTCGCCCATCAGCTGCGCGAACGCGCGGCTGTCGCCGCGCGTGTTTCCGGGACCGCCCGGGAAGAGCGAGTCGCCGGTGAACAGATGCGGTCGGGTCGGGTCGCCCTCATAGACCAGCGCGAGGCCGCCGGCGGTATGACCCGCGAGGTGAATGCAGCGGACCGCGGCTTCGCCGATCGTGATCACGTCGCCGTCCGACCAACGCTCATCGACGGGGACTGGCATCAGCGGCTCGTCGGCCGCATGGCAGCCGAGCGGCGCGCCCGTCGCCGCGCGGATGTCAGCCATCGATCCGGTGTGGTCGCCGTGACCGTGCGTCTCGACGACGCGCGTGAGCCGACCGTCGCCCACAGCGCCGAGAATCCGCTGCGCCTCCGCAGCCGCGTCGACGAGAAGCGTGTCGCCGGTAGCGGTACAGCGCAGCAGGTAGACGTTGTTGTCGAGCGGGCCGACGGACAGCTTCGTGATGCGCAGGCCGGGGACGTCACGGACGGCGGGCGGCCCACCTGGCGTGACGTCGCCGGTGTAGGCGTCGCGCACGGTCTACCGCGTCGGCGCGGACCTCGTGCGCGTGGACAGCGCGACGAGGGCGAAGAGCACGACGAGCGCGACGACGGAGCCGGCGGTCAGCGCGAGGAAACCGCTGATCGGCCCCTTCTCCGACGCCTCGCGCGCCTCGATGTCCTCCAGCACGGGGTTCTTCGCACTCGCACTCGCGCTCGGGCTGGTCGACGGCTCGCCGGCGTCGTTGCCTGCCGCGCCGGTGCCGACGGTCCCGGGGTTGTTCCCGGGATTCGCGATCGACGCGTTCGGACTGGCCCCGGTGCCTGCCGCGCCGACGACGATCTCGCCCTTCATGCCCGCACTCACGTGCGGCTGGCAGAAGAACCGGTAGGTGCCGGCCTTGGTGAACGTGAAGGTGTAGGTCTTGTGCGCGTCGTCGAGGGTCCCCTTCAGGGTCACGCCGTTCTCCGGCGTCGGCGCGGCCGGGTTGGAGCCGTCGCCGCTGTAGACCGTGTGGAACCCGCCGCCGGTGAAGGTCCAGGTCACCGTGCCGCCCACCGCGACGGTGGTCTGCGCCGGCTCGAACTTCAACGCCGCCGTCGCGTCGACGTTGGCGGCCTTCGGCGCCTGCGCGTGCGCTATTGGGGTCGCGAAGGCAACCGCGAACACCGGGCCGACCGCCAGCCCAGCGAGCATTCCGCCAAGCGCGACGCGCGAGCGCTCACGGCGCGAGACGGCGGGAGCGGCGGCGTGGCGCATAGGTCCGGAGGCACCTTTCGTCGAGCGAGCGGACGACCGCTCGGCCAGCGCGACGACGGCACTCTAGTGGGTGGCGGCGCCGTCTAGACTCGTCAGTGCCGCCGCGGCACGCCCTTCCCTCGCGCACCGGTCGGCCACCTGGAACCGTCCGACCCTCCTGGAACTCTGCGAGGCATGGCCGACCGTCTCGTCATCCGTGGCGCGCGCGAGCACAACTTGCGCAACGTCTCGCTCGACCTGCCGCGGAACGCGCTGATCGTCTTCACCGGGCTTTCCGGCTCGGGCAAGTCCAGCCTCGCGTTCGACACGATCTTCGCTGAGGGCCAGCGCCGCTACGTCGAGAGCCTCTCGGCCTACGCGCGCCAGTTCCTCGGTCAGCTCGACAAGCCCGACGTCGACTTCATCGAGGGCCTGTCGCCCGCCGTGTCGATCGACCAGAAGTCCACCTCGCGCAACCCGCGGTCGACGGTCGGCACGATCACCGAGGTCTACGACTACCTGCGGCTGCTCTTCGCCCGCGCGGGGCGGCCGCACTGTCCCAACTGCGGCCGACCGGTCGCCCGGCAGACACCGCAGCAGATCGTCGACCGGGTACTGCAGATGGAGCCCGGGTTGCGGTTCCAGGTGCTCGCGCCCGTCGTTCGCAGCCGCAAGGGTGAGTACGCCGAGCTGTTCTCGGAGCTGCTGACCAAAGGCTTCTCGCGGGCTCGCGTCGACGGAATCGTGGTCTCCCTCGCCGAGCCGCCGAAGCTGAAGAAGTACGAGAAGCACACGATCGACGTCGTCGTCGACCGGCTCGCCGTCAAGGAGACCGCCAAGCGCCGGCTGACCGACTCGATCGAGACCGCGCTGCGCCTTGGCGACGGCTACGTGACCCTCGAGTTCGTCGACGTCGACCCCGGTGACGCCGGCCGCGAGCGCACCTTCTCCGAGCACCTCGCGTGCCTGTACTGCGACCTGTCGTTCGGCGAGCTCGAGCCGCGCTCCTTCTCCTTCAACTCGCCCTACGGCGCCTGCCCGGAGTGCACCGGAATTGGCACGCGCAAAGAAGTTGACGCTGAGCTCGTCGTGCCAGATCCGGAGCTGTCCCTCGCCGAGGGCGCGGTCTCGCCGTGGTCGAGCGGTCATCACATCGACTACTTCGGCAGGTTGCTCCAGGCCGTCGCCGACGACGTCGGGTTCTCGATGAAGACGCCGTGGCGGCGGCTGTCCGAGAAGGCGCGACAAGCGGTGCTGCACGGCTGCGACTCCGAGGTGCACGTTCGCTACCGCAACCGCTATGGCCGCACGCGCTCCTACTACACGCGCTTCGAAGGTGTCATCCCGTTCCTCGAGCGACGCCACTCGGAGTCGGAGAGCGACGCGGGGCGAGAGCGCTACGAGGGCTATATGCGCGACGTGCCCTGCCCGGCATGCAAGGGGGCGCGGCTGAAGCCGGAGTCGCTCGCCGTAACGCTCGGTGGTCTGACCATCGCGGGCATCAGCGCGATGTCGATCGTCGAGTGCGCGAAGTTCCTCAAGAACCTCACGCTGGACCGGCGCGAGGCGATGATCGCCGAGCGGGTCCTCAAGGAGGTCAATGCGCGGCTCGGGTTCCTGCTCGACGTCGGCTTGGACTACCTATCGCTCGACCGCGCCTCGGCGACGCTCGCCGGTGGCGAGGCGCAGCGCATCCGCCTCGCGACGCAGATCGGGTCGGGGCTGGTGGGCGTGCTCTATGTCCTCGACGAGCCGTCGATCGGGTTGCACCAGCGTGACAACCGACGGCTGATCGAGACGCTGGAACGGCTGCGCGACCTGGGCAACACGCTGATCGTCGTCGAGCACGACGAGGAGACGATCCACCACGCCGACTGGGTCGTCGACATCGGGCCAGGGGCGGGCGAGCACGGCGGCGCGATCGTCGTGTCGGGCCCGCTCAAGGAGCTGCTGAAGAGCGAGCAGTCCATGACCGGCGCCTACCTGTCCGGTCGGCGGTCGATCCCGGTGCCCGACATCCGCCGGCAGCCGGGGGAGCGGGCGCTGACCGT
>JBHELW010000274.1:0-10189 GCA_046262915.1 Mycobacteriales bacterium
CGGAACGGCAGCTTGCGCAGCCCGACGGCGGCGCCCTTGACGAAGTCGGCAAAGCCGGTCGGCGTCAGCGTTTCGAGCGCGGTGCCGACCATGGCGTCGACGCCGACGAGGTAGCGGGGGAGCGGCACCGGGTTGGCCAGCGCGACGCGGATGACGCGGGCGACCCAGACCGGGTCGGGGAGTCGTCCCGCCTTGGCCGCGACGCCGTCCGCGCGCCGGTAGGCGGTGCCGTAGGCGCTGGTCTGGGTCTTGGCGCGGCTGTGCCCGGTGTCCCAGATGTTGCTGCCGAAGCTGCCGGGCTCGACGAGGATCACGCGCACGCCGAAGCCGGCGACCTCCGCGCGCAGCGCGTCCGAGAGCGCCTCGAGCGCATGCTTCGACGCGCAGTACCACCCGAGCATCGGCAGCGAGACGCGGCCGGCGATCGACGAGACGTTGACGATGCGCCCGCTGCCACGCTCGCGCATCGAGGGCAGCGCGAGGCGAGCCAGCCGCGCCGGCGCGACGACGTTGACCTCGAGCTGGTAACGCGCGGCTTCGTCGTCGACGTCCTCAACTGCACCCGACTGCGCGAACCCCGCGTTGTTGACGAGCGCCCATGGCCCGCCGTCGGTCATCGCCGCGATCTCCAGCCACGCCTTCTCGGTCTGCTCGGCATCGGCTACGTCGCAGCGCACCGTCCGCACGACCGTGCCGCGCTCCCGCGCCTGCTCTTCGATGTGGGCAGCCTTCTCCGCCGTTCGCGCCGTGCCGATCACGTCGTAGCCGTGCGTTGCGAGCTCGAGCACGGTGGCGAGCCCGATGCCGCTGTTCGCGCCCGTCACGACGACGCTCTTCGCCATGAGCTGTTCCTCTCGGAGGCTTGGGCAGCGTAGGCGCCTCGATAGGTTGGCGCGCGTGACGACGACGCTGCCGCCGCCGGATGCGCAGGCGCCGACGCGGCACCCCGCGGCACCCGCGCCGGGGACGGTCTTGCCGCCGCACTACGCGCAGTGCTTCGGCTGCGGTGACGAGCACCCAACCGGGCTGCACCTGCAGGTGACCGTCGGCGAGGGCGTGTCGGTGCGCGCGGAGTTCGTCGTCACCGCGGACCACCAGGGTGCACCCGGACTCGCGCACGGCGGCGTGCTCGCCAGTGCGCTCGACGAAGGGCTCGGGTACCTGCTGTGGCTGCTCGCCCAACCCGCGGTCACGGGTCGCCTCGAGGTCGACTACCTCCGGCCCGTCCCGGTGGGGTCGACGCTCGCGATCTACGCCGAGTGTGTCGGTGTCAGCGGACGCAAGATCTACACGCGCGGGACCGGCACGGTCGACGGCAAGACCGTGCTTCGCGCCAACGCGCTCTACGTCGCAGTGCCGCTCGAGCACTTCGTCGACCACGGCTGGCGCGACGCCGTCGCGACGCACGGCGGGGAGACCTACAACCCGTGACGGCGGAGGGGACCCTCGAGGTGCTCGTGCAGCGGCTGGACAACGGGCTACCAATGCCGGCGTATGCACACCCCGGCGACGCGGGCGCGGACCTCGTCGCAGCCGACGACGTCGAGCTCGCGCCCGGCGAGCGGGCGGTCATCGGCACCGGCATTGCGATGGCGCTGCCCGACGGCTACGCCGCTTTCGTCGTGCCCCGCTCGGGACTTGCCGCGCGCTACGGCGTGGCGCTCGTCAACTCGCCCGGCACCGTCGACGCCGGCTACCGCGGCGAGATCAAGCTGACGCTGATCAACCTCGACCCGCGCGAGCCGGTGCGCTTCGCGCGCGGCGACCGGGTCGCGCAGATGGTCATCCAGCGGGTCGAGCGGGCATGCTTCGCCGAGGTCGAGGCGCTGCCGGCGTCGGCGCGCGGCACTGGCGGCCACGGCTCGACCGGCATAAGCACGGGCGGGAGGTGAAGCGCAGTGGCGATCTTCCGGCGTAAGAAGTCAGACGACGACGAGACCGCGACCGACAGCACGACCACTCCCGCCGCGAGTGCCGGCGACGTCGCCGCAGCGCCGCCACCCGCGCCGACGACCGGCCCCTACGACGAGAGCGACGTCGACGACGACGAGGAACGTCCGCGGTTGGACCTCGGCGGCATTCGCGTGCCGGTGCCCGACGGCCTCGAGGTCCGCGTAGAGGTCGACCAGCAAGGACAGGTAGCCGCCGCCGTCGTCGTCGATCGCGGCAACCAGCTGCAGCTCAACGCCTTCGCGGCGCCGCGCCACTCCGGCATCTGGGACGAGGTGCGCGCGGAGCTGCGCGCCGCGCTGACACCCGCCGGTGCGCCGGAAGAGGTCGACGGGCCGTTCGGCCGCGAGCTGCGGGCGCGCATCCCGGGCGACCGGCCGGGTGTGACGACACCCGCGCGTTTCGTCGGCGCCGACGGGCCGCGCTGGTTCCTCCGCGGCCTCATCACCGGGCCGGCGGCGACCGACGCGGCGCAGGCGGGGCGGTTGCACGGCGTCTTTCGGGAAACGGTCGTCGTGCGCGGCAAGGAGGCCATGGCGCCGCGGGACCCGCTGCCCTTGCACTTGCCGCGCGAGGTCTCCGCTGCGGTCGAGTCCGGCGAGCTGTCCGCGTCGGGCCCGGGGAGCGGCGACGACTTCAACCCGTTCGAGCGCGGCCCGGAGATCACCGAGGTTCGCTGACCTGCCGGGTCGCGGCGCGCCAGGCACCAACGGCCGACGCGCCCAGCTTGCTGCGGTCGAGCCCGACCGCGGCGAGGCTGGTCCGCCACAGCGCGCTGCGCGGCAACGCCGCGGCGTAGCGCTTCGCGGCCGAGAGCGGGTGCGCGTGGTCGTCGGGCGCACCGACAACCCCCGCCGGCACCTGCAGGCGCGCCAGTGACGCGGCGTCCGGGGCCGGGGCGGCACTCGCGGCGTCGAGCGTGGCGATGAGACTTGCGCCGTCGTGCTGCGACCACGCCGCGCGCAACTCGGTGGCAATCCAGTCGGGTACGGCGGGATCGCCGTCGATGCGCGCCAGCGCGCCGAGTGTCCCGAGCCGACGCAGCTCGTGCGCCGTGGCCCGCGTGACCGCTGCCGACGGGTCGTCCGGGCCGAGCCACGCCGGTAGCGCGAGCAGCAACCCGTCGGGGGCGGGACGCTGCGTCGTGGCGCACTCGATGGCGATGCGCGCGCCCAGCGAGATGCCCCCGTAGACGATGCCGTCGGCGCGCTCGGCGACCGCCGCGAAATCCGCCGCGTGTTCCGCGAGGGACAGCGACGACACGTCGCGCAGCGCAGTGCTCGACGCGTGCCCGCGCAGGTCGTACGCGACGAGCCGCATGCCCGCGGCGTCGACCGAGGCGGCGAAGCAGCGCAGCACGAAGCTCGCGGTCGACCCCGCGCCATGGGCGATGACGGCCGCGGGACGTTCCGGGTCGCCGACCTCGACGACGCCGAGCGTCACGCGACCGCGACGGAGTCCCGTCCTGCGCACGCCGCATTCTCGTCAAATGCGCTTACGCTCCACGTCATGACCGAAGGCAAGTTCCGCCGTGCGCTCCGGCGGATGACCGCCGACGTCGACGAGCTCGTGGCCGAGGAGCTCAAGGACAAGGCGAAAGCCGCGGGTGCGACGTCGGTCGCCGACTGTCACGTCCGCCGGCGGGCGCGCGTGCTCGGCACGGTCCAGTCGATCACCGTCCGGCCGCGCGCCGGCGTCCCCGCGCTCGAAGCCGACCTCTACGACGGGACCAGCACGTTGCTGCTCGTGTGGCTCGGCCGGCGCCGCATCGAGGGCATCCGCCCGGGCGTGCACATCGCCGTAGACGGGATGGTCGGCGTGCAGAACGGGCGCAAGACGATGTTCAACCCGTCGTACCAGCTGCTCGCGCGCGCCGTGGAGTCCTAGCTCTCAGCCCGGGCCCGGGTTGCTCAGCAGTGCGTCGAGCTCCTCGTCGCGGTCCGCGGTCGCGACCACGAGCAGCTCGTCACCGGCTTCCAACGGCATGTCCGGCAACGGCATCAGCACGTGGCCCTCGCGCAGGATCGCCACGAGCGCGGTGTCGGGCGGCCACTCGACCTCGCCGACGGTGCGGCCGATGTTGGGCGAGTTCTCGGCCAGCGTCAGCTCGTTGAGCCCGGCCTTGCCCTGCTCGAGGACCATCAGCTTGACCAGGTCGCCGACGGTCACGGCCTCCTCAACGAGGGCGGTCAGCATGCGCGGCGTCGACACCGATACGTCGACGCCCCAGGCCTCGTTGAACAGCCACTCGTTCTTTGGATGGTTGACCCGGGCCACGACGCGCGGCACCGCGAACTCCGTCTTCGCGAGCAGCGACACGACGAGATTGACCTTGTCGTCGCCCGTCGCCGCGACGACGACGGCAGCATCGTCAAGACGCGCCTTTTCGAGCTGTGAGAGCTCGCACGCGTCGGCGAGCACCCACTCCGCGGCCGGCAGGCGCTTCTCCTGCACCCGCTTCGGGTCGCGCTCGACGAGCGTCACCTCATGCCCGTTCTCGATCAGCTCGCGGGCGATCGAGCGGCCGACGTTGCCGGCGCCGGCGATGACGACGCGCATCAGTGGCCGCCGTCGCCTTCCGGCCCACCGGCGATGATGCGCTCGACATCGCCCAGCCGCGTGCGGTCGAGGACGAAGTGGAAGAGGTCGCCCTCCTGCACGACGCTGTCCTTTTCCGGCAGCTGCCCGGCGCCGAAGCGCGTCAGGCACGTCACGCGCGCGCCCGCCGCGCGCTCGAGGTCTGTCACCCGATGCCCCACCCACGACCGGTTGACGGCGACTTCCGCGAGCAGGATTCGCCCGGAGGGGTCGGTCCACTGCTCCTGGCTGCCGGACGGGATGAGCCGGCGGAGCATCTGGTCGGCGGTCCACCGCACGGTGGCGACGGTCGGGATGCCCAGCCGCTGGTAGACCTCTGCGCGCTTCGGGTCGTAGATGCGCGCGACGACGTGCTCGACGCCGAACGTCTCGCGCGCGACGCGCGCGGAGATGATGTTGGAGTTGTCACCGCTGCTGACCGCCGCGAACGCGCCGGCTTCCTCGATGCCGGCCTCGCCCAAGGTCTCGCGGTCGAACCCGACGCCTACGACGGACCGCCCGCCGAACGTCGCGTCGAGCCGACGGAACGCGTTGGCGTCTTGGTCGATGACGGCGACCGAGTGACCCTGCTTGTCGAGCGCGGTCGCGAGCGTCGATCCGACTCGCCCGCAACCCATGATGACGACGTGCAACGCGGTCCTCTCCGGCGGCTTGCGAGCACGCGGAACGCTACACCGCGGTACCCCGGAAACGGACCGTTGCGCGGCTAGGATCGCGCGCCGTGGGCCTCCTCGATCTGCCGAAGCGGCTCTTCGTCGGACGCCCGCTCAGCAGCGAACACCTCGGGCACACCCTGCTGCCCAAGAAGCTCGCACTCCCGGTCTTCTCCAGCGACGCGCTCTCCTCGGTCGCGTACGCGACCGAGGAGATCATGCTGGTGCTGAGCCTCGGCGGCCTCGCCGTCCTGCACTACACGCCGTATGTCGCGACGTTCGTCGCGCTGCTGCTCGTCATCGTCGCGGTGTCCTACCGCCAGACGGTGCGCGCCTACCCGCAGGGCGGCGGCGCCTACCGCGTCGCCATCGACAACCTCGGGGAGACGCCCGGGCTGCTCGCGGCGAGTGCGCTGCTCATCGACTACGTGCTTACCGTCGCGGTCTCGGTCGTGGCCGGCGTCGCGGCGGTGATCTCCGCCGTGCCGAGCATCGACCAGCACCGGGTGCTGCTCTGCGTCGGCTTCGTCGTCTTCATCACGTTGATGAACCTGCGTGGAGTGAAGGAGTCGGGCACGTTCTTCGCCATCCCGACGTACGGCTTTATCGTCTGCATCTACGTCTTGCTCGCCGCGGGGTTCTACCGCGTGGTCACCGGTGGGCACCTCGTCGCGGAGAGCGCGAACCTGCACATCGAGGCGAAGCACTCGGTCCTCGGGCTCGCGCTCGTCCTGCTCGTGCTGCGGGCCTTCGCCGCGGGGTGCACCGCGCTGACCGGTGTCGAGGCGATCAGCGACGGCGTGCCGGCGTTCAAGAAGCCCGCTGCCGAGAACGCGGCGGCGACGCTGCTCATCATGGCGGTGCTCTCGACGACGATGTTCCTCGGGATCTCCGTCCTCGCCGTTGTCTCCCACGTCCGCGTGACGGAGGACGTGCATCGCACCGTGGTCGCCCAGATCGCGGCGGCGATCTTCGGTGAGCACAACCCCTTCTTCTTCGTGATCCAGGGCTTCACGACCGGCATCCTCATCCTGGCCGCCAACACGGCGTACCAGGACTTCCCCCGGCTGTCGTCGATCCTCGCGCGCGACAACTACCTGCCGCGCCAGCTCTACAACCGCGGTGACCGGCTCGTGTTCAGCAACGGCATCGTCATGCTGGCGCTCTTCGCGTCGGGGCTGATCTGGGTGTTCGACGCGCGGCTCACGCGCATCATCCAGCTCTACATCGTCGGCGTGTTCGTGTCGTTCACGCTGTCGCAGTACGGCATGGTTCGCCGTTGGTCCCGGCTGATGCGCGAGCCCGGCGCCAGCCGCGCGCAGATGCGCCGGTCACAGACCATCAACGCGGTTGGCGCGACCGCGACACTCGTCGTGCTCGTCATCGTGCTTTACAGCAAGTTCGTGCATGGCGCCTTCATCGTCGTGCTGACGGTGCCCGTGCTCTTCGCGATGATGAAGGGCATCCATAGTCACTACGCGCGCGTCGCCAAGGAGCTGCGCCTGGCGAGCACGCGCCCAGTACTGCCGGCCCGCAACCACGCGGTCGTTCTCGTCTCGAAGCTGCACAACCCGACTCTCAAGGCGCTGAACTACGCGAAGTCGATCAAGCCGCACCGCCTGGAGGCGCTCTGCGTCGGCGTAGACAACGACGAAGCCGCCGCCCTCCAGGAGGAGTGGGAGCGCCGCGACATCGACGTGCCGCTCAAGGTGGTCGCGTCGCCGTACCGCGAGATCACCAAGCCAGTGCTCGACTACATACGCCACATCCGTCGCGAGAGCGACCGCGACGTCGTCACCGTGATCATCCCGGAGTACGTCGTCGGGAAGTGGTGGGAGCAGCTGCTGCACAACCAGAGCGCGTTGCGTATCAAGGGCGCGCTGCTCTTCCAGCCGGGCGTCTACGTGACGAGCGTCCCGTGGCACCTGTCGTCGGCGCCCGACGGCGAGGACGTACGGGAGGACGCCGCGACGATGCCGCCCGGCGCCCCGGCCGTGCCGATGGTGGGCGCCGACCGCGAGGACGGCTGACCGTGCCGGCGCCACGAGGCTGGCCAGCGGAGGTGCGGCCACCGGACGCGCCCGACTGGGAACGCACCGCTGTCGCCTGGCTGCTGGACCTGTGTCCACACGACTACCGGAGCTACGACGTGCTCCGGCGCTACCCGGTGATCCTCGCGCGGTTTGCCCGAGGCCACGTCGCCGCGGCGCGGACGGCCGCCGAGGACGGCGTCGCCACCGCCCGGGCGGAGCTGCGTGATGTGGTTCCGCCCGAGGCAATCGACGCGACCGTCGGCGCCTACGACCGTGAGCTCGCGCGGCTCACCCGGGCCGCGGCGGCTGTGGACCTTGTCGCGGCGGCGCTAGGCGGACGGCGGTTCGCGACGAAGTTATGACCGTGCACCTCCGCCCGGTCATCCTCGCGTTCGTTTCGGTGACGCTGCTCGCGCCGCTCCCTGCGGCACGGCTCGGCACCGCGGCCGCATTCCCGCCCGATCCGCAGGTCACGCCGCGCCGTGAGACCGAGCCGGTGATCCTCAGCGGTGCGGCCTTCGCAGACTGGGCGGTGCCGGAGAACGTCACCGTCCAGGCACCATTCACCGACCTGCTGAGGTGCACGACCTTCGATGACCGCTGCGCGCACAACCACTACGAGAAGCCGGACGTCGACTCGCAGGACTACGCGAAGTCCGCGGGAACGCCGGTCGACGAGCTGAGCGGCTGGCGCTGGGACCCGACAGGCGGCGGGCGCTGGCAGCAGATCCGCTTGCAGGTGGACGAGCGATTCACGCGGTACCTGGACAACTCCGCGTCCGGGTTCTCGCACTACTCCGGGCGCGACCAGCACACGACCTACGCCTTCGACCGTGAGGGGTTCCGCTACACGAAGAGCAGCCCGCGCAACGCCTGCCTGGCCGTCGCCGACTCGCCGACCGCGCAGGACCCGGTTCCGGGGCTGGACACCAACGACGAGGTCGTCTTCATGGCGGACGACGCCGGGCCGCCAGCGCCGCCGAGCGCATCCGTGTCGTCGCAGCTCGAACTGCGCGAGGTCGCGATCCGCGACCCGCTCGATCCCGCCGCGCCGCCGCGCTACGTCTACGTCGGACGCTCGAGGGCGGTGCGCCCGGCGTACACGAGCCGCTCCGGCTACGTGCACTACCAGCGCGACCGCAACGCGGACCTCTTCGCGCTGTCGGAGTCGGACAACTCCGGGTACGGCAACGCCGCGCGCGGGGTCTACTGCGACGCCCGCGGCAAGCCGGTCCTGGACCGCAAGACGCACCAGCCGGCGATCGGCCGACGCCGGCCACGCGACACGGCGTGGGTGACGACCTCGCGCTACAAGCTGCGCTACGACGGCCGCTGGCTGATGACGCAGATCCGGATCTCCCCGGACGGCGGACATACATACGGCCCCGACCTCGTCGACCGCTGGAAGGCCCGCGCGTTCCAGCAGGACCGCGAGTCGGACACCCCGTGCTGCGGCTACGAGGAGGAGGACAGCAACTGGGGTGGCTCGTCGATCCTGATGGGGGAGCGGTGCGGCCCCGTGCGTTGCATCCGCGAGACGTGGGGCGCCGACTCGGCGACCAACGCGGTGCGCCGCGAGACCTTCTATCGCGACGAGATGCGCGTCACGACCTACCTGCGCCTGCACCCGGTTCCGCCGCTAGATGGCATTTATGCGCAGTGGGATTTCAACGCCGGGCGTATGACGCGCTTCTACAGCCCTGACCACCCCGACGGTCTGCTCGTCGACGGCATCAACGACGACGGGTTCGGCAACTTCGACGACCCGTGCAACCCGAAGTACGACGGTAACTCCACCAGCGTGTTCGACCAGACGTACCGGTCGACGTACCGCGCGGCAGGCCTGTGCAGCGTGTTGCCGTACCACCAGAGCGTCGACGTCGCCGACCCGCGATTCGGCCCGATGAACGCCGGCCTCGACTGGACGCAGACGTCCGGGCCGTGGGGGACGATCGTCGACCGCTTCACGGCGAAGCTCGACCCGGTCAGCCCCGGCGGTATCGCCCAGCAGCTCGTCGCGCTGCCCTACTACCGCGACGACTCCTGCTTCGACGACGGCACGGGCGTCGACCCGGGACCGCGGCTGTGGATTCCCGCGACGCACTACCGCGCGGAGCCCGACCGCGCACCGAGCGACGGCAAGAAGCGTCGCTGCTGGACGGTGCGCGACGGCCCATTGACCAGCCGGGACGACCACTTCTACCAGGGCTCGATCGGCACACACGGCGTGCACCTGCTGCTCATCGCGGACAGCGACAACGCGCGCCAGACGATCCCGCTGACCGAGATCGACAACGAACAGCGGCTCGTGCTCCTCCCCGGCAACCCGGGCAACGTCGGCGAGCAGTACGGCCGCGGCTTCGAGCGCCCGCTGCTCGCGACGGTCAGCGCGCCGTGAGCCGCGGCTAGAGTCGCCGTCGTGAGCCTGCTCGACGCGATCCGTGGCCCCGAGGACGTCAAGGCGCTCGCGCCGGCCGACCTGCCGGTCCTCGCCGGCGAGATCCGCGACCGGCTCATCGAGGCCGTGTCGCGCACCGGCGGCCATCTCGGTCCCAACCTCGGCGTAGTCGAGCTGACCATCGCGCTGCACCGCGTCTTCGACTCGCCGCACGACCGGCTGCTCTGGGATACCGGCCACCAGAGCTACGTGCACAAGATGCTCACCGGGCGGGCGCGCGACTTCGACACGCTGCGCCAGGCCGGCGGACTGTCCGGCTACCCGAACCGCGCCGAGTCGCCGCACGACGTCATCGAGAACTCGCACGCGTCGACGGCGCTGTCCTACGCCGACGGGCTCGCCAAGGCCTACGCGCTGCGCGGCGAGGAGCGAGCCGTCGTAGCCATCGTCGGCGACGGCGCGCTCACCGGCGGCATGGCCTGGGAGGCGTTGAACAACATCGCGGCCGCGCGCGAGCGGCCCGTCATCATCGTCGTCAACGACAACGGGCGGTCCTA